>JADFTO010000255.1 GCA_022560215.1 Pseudomonadota bacterium
ACCGCCTGACCCTCGGCGACGGCGAGGAAGCGGCGGGCCCCACCATGGGCGAGCGGCGCTGGCCCGACAACTCAGCCCCTCTCCACGAGACGTATCGCGTCTACTGCACCGAATTCGACGAGGTGGTGGAGGCCAGCTCCCTTTGCGACAGCGAAGAGATGGCCAGGCTCCGCGCCCAGCTCGACCGCCAGCTCTATCGCTTGCAGGGCATGGTCACCCGGCTCGCCAACCGGCTCCAGCGCAAGCTCATGGCCAAGCAGACCCGGTCATGGGATTTCGACCTGGAAGAGGGCATCCTGGACGCCGGCCGGCTGGCCCGGGTGATTGTCGATCCCGTCAACCCCCTTACCTTCAAGATGGAGAAGAACACCGACTTCCGCGACACCGTGGTCAGCCTGCTCATCGACAATTCGGGCTCCATGCGCGGGCGGCCCATCACGGTGGCGGCCATGAGCGCCGACATCCTCGCCCGCACCCTGGAGCGCTGCGGCGTCAAGGTGGAGATCCTGGGCTTCACCACCCGGGCTTGGAAGGGCGGCAGCACCCGGGAGCGCTGGATCGTCGACGGCAAGCCCCCGGCACCGGGGCGGCTCAACGACCTGCGTCACATCATCTATAAGTCCGCCGACCAGCCCTGGCGGCGGGGGCGCAAGAATCTGGGCCTCATGCTGCGCGAGGGGCTGCTCAAGGAAAACATCGACGGCGAGGCGCTGCACTGGGCCCACGCCCGGCTCCTCGGCCGGCCCGAACAGCGGCGCATCCTCATGGTCATCTCCGACGGCGCGCCGGTGGACGACGCCACGCTCTCGGCCAACCCGGGAAACTACCTGGAGCGCCACCTGCGCCAGGTCATCGACTGGATCGAGACGCGGTCCAACGTCGAGCTCACCGCCATCGGCATCGGCCACGACGTGACCCGCTATTACCGGCGCGCCGTGACCATCGTGGACGCCGAGGAACTGGGCGACACCATGATGCAGAACCTGTCCGACCTCTTCGACGAGGACGCCCGCGGCCGCCGGGGCGCGGCCTAGGGGCCAGCCAGCGGCGCCTGGCCCCCGATCTCGATGTTGGACGCGCGTTCCAGGGCCCGCACCAGGGCGGAGTGGTCCCAGCCGGAACCGCCGTGGGCGGCGCAGGCGTTGAACAGCTCCTGGCAGAGCGCCGTGGCGGGAAGGCCGAGGCCGAGCGCCCGGGCGCCCGAGAGGGCCAGGTTGAGGTCCTTCTGATGGAGATCGATGCGGAAGCCGGGATCGAAGGTGCGCTTGATCATCCGCTCCCCATGGACCTCGAGGATCTTGGACGAGGCGAATCCGCCCATCAGCGCCTCGCGCACGCGGGCCGGATCGGCGCCCGCCTTGGTGGCGAAAAGCAGGGCCTCGCCCACGGCCTCGATGGTGAGCGCGACGATGATCTGGTTGGCCACCTTGCAGGTCTGGCCGTCGCCGTTGGCGCCGACCAGGGTGATGTTCCGGCCCATCAGCTCGAACAGGGGCTTGGCGCGCTGGAAGGCCTTCTCAGGCCCGCCGACCATGATGGTCAACGAGGCCGCCTCGGCGCCCACCTCGCCGCCGGAGACCGGCGCGTCCAGGTACTCGCACCCCAAGGCGTTGATCCGGGAGGCGAAGTCCTTGGTCTCGAGGGGAGAAATCGAGCTCATGTCGATGACCAGCTTGCCGTCGCCGAGGCCCTCGGCGACCCCGTCATCGCCGAACAGGACGGCTTCCACGTCAGGCGTGTCGGGCACCATGACGATGATGATATCGCCCCGTTCCGCGGCTTCCCTGCACGACGCGCAAGGGACCGCGCCGCCTTCCTCGAGTGCCGGGGGCAGCGCCTGGATATCGAATGCGAACAACTCGTTGCCGGCGGCCAGGAGGTGGCCCGCCATGGGCCGGCCCATGGTCCCGAGCCCGATAAATCCGATTTTGCTCATGTCTCCGTCTCCCTAGAGCATTTTCCACGTAAGTGGAAACATGCGTTAAGCCCGCTCAGGCCGAGAGCGGCTTCCCGGCGGCCGGCAGGCCGGCCCGATGCCGCCAGAGTAAGGCCGGGAGCGGCTTACGGGAAGGGTGTTTGAAGGGCGATGCCGATTGCTCCCGTGCCGTGATGGATTAAGGCGGCAACCCGGAGGCCAAACGTGAAACAACCGGCCCTCTATGCGGCAGCCGCCGTCTTCGCCGGGGTGTCGCTCGCCCACTGGGTCCGCTATTTCATGGGCTGGGAGATCACCGTCGGCGCTGCAGTCGTCCCCCTTTCCCTGTCCCTCTGGGCCGGCATCATCGCCGCCGGCCTCGCCGCCTGGATGACCGCCGCCGCCCGCTAGTGCTCTTGCCTGAAAGGGCGGGCGGGGAGAGTGGACCCTAGAGTGCTCTACCCCCCCCGGCGGAAAGACCCCGTTTCGGGCCGCCGATGGCCATGGGCGCGGCCCTGTGCTATGATAGTTTACCCTCGTTGGGAAACCGGGCGCGATCCGAACCCGGGAAAACGCATAATCACAAGGGGGTACCGGAGTGAGGATCCTACATTTCAGCGGCCTCGTGGCCATCATGCTGGCGCTCGGCGGCTGCGCCGGCACATGGGAGCAGTTCAAGCAAACCGTCCTGCCCTCGGATCAGGAGTCCGGCGAGGACATTCAAGCGGCCGAGATCGCCGTTCTCAGCCAATTCGAAACGGCGGCCGGCCCGGCGGCCGACCGCCACCCCGCCGCCCTGCTCATGGAAAAGCTGGCCGCCGAGGTCATCGGCGGGCTCGCCGACGAGACCTTGTCGGCCGAGCGGCGGGAGGACTTGTTTCGCCGCCTCCTGGCGCGCGACCTGGACATTCCCTTGATCGGCAGGTTCGTGCTCGGCAGGCATTGGCGCACCGCCACCGAAGACCAGCGCCAAGCCTACCTCGAGGCCTTTACAAAGTTCATCGTCGCCACCTACGCCAAACGCCTGGGCGGCATCCGGGTGGACCAATTCGAGGTCATCGGCGCCAAGTCCCTGGGCCCGAAGGACATCCTGGTCAGGAGCCGCGTCGCCAACGGCGGCAAAAAACCGATCCGGGCGGACTGGCGGGTGCGCGAGCGCGAAAACACCTTCCGCATTCTCGATTTGTCCGTGGAAGGGATCAGCATGGCCCTGACCATGCGCCAGGAATTCCAATCCGTTATGCGCAGGAAGGAGGGACTCGAAGGGCTGATCTCCTTGCTGAAAGAAAGAGGCGCTTAAAGCCACTATTCACCGGGACAGGACTCTCGGCGCGCTTCGCGCCGCGCCTGCCCGGATGAACTGCTCCCACCAAATCGATCCCAACCAGCCCGATAGTGCTCTGGCAACGGGACGGCGGCGAAAATACCCGGAAAGCCGCGGCGGATCAGTTGATGGCGCTTGACAGTTTCTTGATGCCAAGCCGCTCGCGGTAGGCGGTCATGAAGTCCTGGAAACCTTCGACGTCGCCCACCTTGTCGGCGATGGTGCGGTGGTCGATAAG
>JADFTO010000256.1 GCA_022560215.1 Pseudomonadota bacterium
CGGTGAAGGAATGCCCGTGGGTGAAGGCCTCGTCGAAGCCCTGGCCCAGGAAGGCGTCATAGATGGGGTTGCGGCAAACGGTCAGGGACATGGGCAGGAAGCCCCCGGTCAGCCCCTTGGACAGGCAGATGATGTCGGGCGTGACGGCGGCCTTGAGGCAGGCGAAGAGCGCGCCGGTGCGCCCGAAGCCGGGCGCCAGAAACGCTTCATGGAGGGCAGCGGCCTGCCCATCAAAACCTCCACCATCGAGTTGATCGAGATCGGGGCCGGCGGCGGATCCATCGCCTACATCGACGAGTTGGGCCTTCTCAAGGTCGGCCCGCGCAGTTCCAGCGCCGTGCCGGGGCCGGCTTGTTACGGCCGTGGCGGGAAGGAACCGACGGTCACGGACGCCGACCTGATTCTTGGTTATCTGAATGCCGACTTCTTCCTCGGCGGAGCCATGCGCATCGACCGTGCCGCTTCCGAAAAAGCCATGCAGCCCCTGATGAGAAAACGGGCCTGTCCCTGACCGAGGTGGCCTGGGGCGAACACGGGCTACGCCTTCAACACGGCGGACGAGATCATGGGCCGCGTGCGGCGGCTCTATGACCACGGCGTGCGCATCGTCATGTTGCAGGGGGCGGATTTCCTGCTCGAGACCTTCGCGCGCTCCCTGTTGACAGACATCCGGGAAGCGGTCGATTAGTCTGATCCGTAGGCGATCCCCTCAAACGGGGCGCCGGGCGACCTCGGGGCGTCTGCCAGACTCACCGTCTCCTACTGCGCTGCTATTAAATTGATCTAGATCAATTTCTACGATGACGAAATGACGTATACGGCTAACTAAGAACGAATGTTCAGTTAGGCCGTCAGAGTGACAGGGATCGGGTGTTCGGGAGGCAGGATTTGGTCCCGTTTTCCGCCCCCCCCCTTGTAATCGAGGTTCGATTACCAATCATGGGGAGCGGATAGATGGCGACTCTTTTCGAGCGCCTGGCTGCGGGTGAACTGGCGCTTGGCGCCTGGATCAAGGGCGGGCCGAACTGGGTCGCGACCCTGGCCCGGGGCTGGTTTCAATTTCGTGTGCCCAGACATGATGTTCTCGGCCGTCGACTGGCGGGAACTCGACCATATGCTGGCGGGAACTCGACCATATGCTGAGGACCGCTGAATCGGCCGGCATCACCTGCTGGGTCCGCGTGCCGGCCAACCCCTGGCTCGGCGGCGGCGAGCAGATGCAGGTGACGGTCGACGCCGCACGCGCCTTCGGCCTCGACATCCCCGCCGGTCGGCGTCTCGGTCGCCTCGGCCGCCCAGGTCATCGCGCTGGCCGAGGCGGCGAAGGACTGGCACCGCTTGGGGGCGGACGAGCACCCCCATTCGGACGAGGATTCCACCGCCCAGGGCAAGCGGGTGGCGGAATCGGCCCTGATCATTCCCGGCATCGAGAGCCGGACGGCGATCGACGAGATCGACGAGATCCTGGATACCGAGGGCCTGCGCGCCATCTTCATGCCGGCGTAGCTCCACCGGGGTGAGCAATTACGATTTTTCTCATAATGACGACTGATTTCACACAGGAGGAAACGATGAAATCAAGGCTCGGGAAGTTAATCGCTATCTGTCTTATGGCGGGGGTTGCTGCGGCTTTTGCGATACCCGTTTCCGCCCAGGACCTGCCCAAGACCCACCTGAAGGTCATCGGTCCGCACAGCAAGACGGCGACGTGGAAACTCAACATCCGGCCGTTCTGGGAGGATGAACTGCCATCACTCTCCAAGGGCGCCATCACGGCGGACCTGGTCAGCATGACGGAAATGGGCCTCAAGGGGCCTGAGATCTTTCGCCTGATCAAAATCGGCGTCGCCGACATCGGCTCCACGGGCACCGGTTATGCCGCCGGCGAGGTTCCGGAACTGGACGGCTTCGACCTTTCCGGCGTCGTCCAGGACGTGGCGACCCTGCGCAAGGTCGTGGCGGCCTATACCCCGGTCATTGACAAGATCATGCGCGAGCGCGTCGGCGTGCGCATGCTGGCCGTCTGGCCGACGGTGCAGCAGAGCATCTGGTGCGCCGTTCCCGTCAAGGGGCTGGCCGACATGAAGGGCAAGAAGGTGCGCGTGTTCGCCACCACCCAGGCCGATTTCATGAAAGCCATCGGGGCGACGCCCGTCACCATGGCCTTCTCCGAGGTGGTTCCGGCCCTGCAGCGCAAGGTCATCGACTGCGCCGTCACCGGCACCCTGTCGGGCAACCTGGCCAAGTGGCCGGAAGTGGCCACCCACCTCTTTCCCATCAACGTGGGGTGGTCGCTGTGGATCATGACCGCCAACGAGAAGAGCTGGGCCCGCATCGACCCCAAGGTCCAGGCCTTCATCCTGGAGAAACTGAACAGCGTCATGATCACGCGCGCCTGGAAGATCGCCGAGGAGGGCACCATGCAGGGCATCTGGTGCTCGACGGGCGACAAGCGCTGCACCTGGGGCGACGAATATCAGGTCACCAAGTACAACAGTACCCTGGTCCCCTACACCAAGGAAGACAAAGCGCGCCTGAAGGAACTGGTCCAGAACAACGCCCTTCCCCAGTTCGCAAAACGCTGCGGCGCGCCCTGCGTCAAGGCGTGGAACGACACCGTCGGCAAGGTCACCGGCCTGACGGCCAAGGCTCCGTAGCCACCAACGACAACGATAACGGGACGGGTGCCGCGGAAATCCGGGCACCCGTTCCCCTTTGGCTGAGCGCCCCCCGGAATGGAAAGGGGGCACGAGGGAGGAGTCGATCAGGTGTCCGAAATAATGGGACGGCTTCAGGAATTATCCGAACGGGTCTCGCGCGTCGCCGTTCACGTGAGCGGGGTTCTGCTGATTCTCTCGGCCGCGGCCGTGGCCGTCGAGGTGATCGGGCGCAAGGCTTTCAATTACTCCTTCACGGCCGTTGACGAGGTGTCGGGGTACATCTTCGGCATCACCACGGCGTGGGCGTTGTCGTTTGCCCTGTTCCGCCGGGCCCATGTGCGTATCGACGCGGTCTACGTTCATCTGTCGCAAAGGTCCCGCTGCGTCATGGACGTCATCGCCATGACGTCGCTCGCCGTGGTCTTCACTCTGCTGGCCCATCAGGCCTACGGCGTGGTTCACGAGAGCCTGCGCCTGGGCGCCGAGTCCAACACGCCGCTGCGCATGCCTTTGTGGATTCCGCAAATCCTGTGGATGGGCGGGTTGTGGTTCTTCATCGCCAACATCTACCTGGTTCTGGTGCGCTCCCTCATGGGGCTGGTCTGCGGGGACTACGACCTGGTCCGCGCCATCGCCGGCGCGCCCTCCCTGCACGAGGAGGTGGAGAAGGAAATCCACCACGTGGAAAAAGTGAGGCAACGTGAAGCCCCCGCCGCGGGGGAGGAGGACGTCTGATGTTGACCACGGGTTTTTTCATCCTCCTCGCTCCCCTGGCGCTTGCCTTGC
>JADFTO010000061.1 GCA_022560215.1 Pseudomonadota bacterium
GACATCGTCAAGCGTCCCCGACGCCCCGAGGGAGCGGGAAAAATGACCCTTCGGGCGGCCTTGCGAGGCTTCCGGACGTCGTAGGGGTTCAATTTGGTTGACATAGGCCACTAGGTCCAATGGAAACGGACAATAGCACCTATGCCCGGACCGTGGAACGCGACGGCGGGCAAGCGGGAAGGCTGGCCACGGTGCTCCAGGTGCTCCCCGCCCTGGACCTGGGCGGCGGGGTCGAGCGCGGCACGGTGGAGATCGCCTCGGCAATCGTCGAGGCCGGCGGCCGCGCCCTGGTGGCGTCGGCGGGCGGCGCCATGGTCCACGAGCTGAAACGGGTCGGCGCCGAGCATTTCACCCTGCCCCTGGCCAGCAAGAACCCGGCCGTCATCCTCGCCAACGTGAAGCGCCTGGCCGGGCTCATCACGGACCAGGGCGCGGACATCGTGCACGCGCGTTCGCGGGCGCCGGCCTGGAGCGCCTGTTTCGCCGCCCGGCGCACAGGCGCACATTTCGTCACCACCTTCCACGGCACCTATGGGTCGGGAAACTGGTTCAAGCGCCGCTACAACTCCGTGATGACCAGGGGAGAGCGCGTCATCGCCATTTCCCACTTCATCGGCGGGCACGTGCGCCGGGTCTACGGGGTGCCCGCGGCCACCATCCGGGTCATTCACCGGGGCGTGGACCTGGAGCGCTTCGACCCCAAAAAGATCGGCGCCGAACGGGTGGTGGCCCTGGCCGAGAAGTGGCGGCTCCCCGACGGCATGCCCGTGGTCATGCTCCCCGGGCGGCTCACCCGGTGGAAGGGACAGGTGGTCTTCATCCGGGCCATCGCCGCCCTGCCCAGGCGCGACATCCGCTGCCTGCTGGTGGGGTCCGACCAGGGCCGAAGCGCCTACCGGCGGGAGCTGGAAGACCTGATCCACGATTGGGACCTGGACGAGATCGTCCGCATCGTCGATCACTGCGACGACATGCCGGCGGCCTACATGCTGACCGACGTGGTGGTCTCCGCCTCCACCGACCCCGAGGCCTTCGGCCGGGTGGTGGCCGAGGCCCAGGCCCTGGGCCGGCCGGTGATCGCCACCGACCACGGCGGCGCCCGCGAGACGGTCATAGTCGGCGAAACCGGGTGGCTGACGCCCCCCGGCGACGCCGAAGCCCTGAGCGAAGCCATCGCACGGGTGCTCTCCCTCAAGGATCCGGCGCGCCAGATTCTGGCCGCCAAGGCCATCGACAACGTCAGGCGGAACTTCACCCGCCACGACATGTGCGCCAGCACGCTCGACGTCTACAACGAGGTCCTCAGCCTGAAGGCCCCGGCCGGGTGACGGAAATCCTGGTCGTCAAGCTGGGCGCGCTGGGCGATTTCGTGCAGGCCCTGGGGCCCTTCGCCGCCATCCGCCACCACCACGGGGATGACCGGATCACCCTGTTGACCACCGGCCCCTTCGCCGACTTCGCCGCCGCCAGCGGCGCTTTCGACCGGGTGTGGACGGAAGAGCGCGCCGGCTGGCCGCGGGCCGGCGCGTGGCTTGGCTTGCGCCGGCGGCTGCGCGGGGGCGGCTTCCGGCGGGTCTACGACCTGCAGACGTCGGACCGCTCATCGGTCCTGTTCCGCCTCTTCTGGCCGGGCCCCTATCCGGAATGGTCGGGCATCGCCAAGGGCTGTTCCCACCCCCACGCCAACCCCAACCGCGATTTCATGCACACCATCGAGCGCCAGGCGGAACAACTTTCCATGGCCGGCGTCGGTCCCGTCCCCGCCCCCGATCTGGCCTGGGTGGACGCCGACGTCGAGCGTTTCGGACTTTCCCGGCCCTACGGCCTTTTGGTTCCGGGCGGCGCCGCCCACCGGCCGGCCAAGCGCTGGCCCGAGGAGCGTTTCGGCGCCGTCGCGGCCTGGCTGGCGGACAAGGGCGTCTTGCCCGTCGTGGTGGGCGCCGCCGGGGAGGCGGGCCGCCAGGAGGCGATCCTGAAGGCGTGCCCCGGCGCCCGCGGGCTGGCGGGGGAGACCAGCCTGCTCGATCTCGCCGGGCTGGCGCTCGGGGCGGCGCTGGCCGTCGGCAACGATTCGGGCCCCATGCACGTGGCCGCCGCCGCCGGCTGCCCGACGGTGGTGCTCTATTCGGCGGAGTCCGATCCGGCGCTCTGCGCCCAGCGCGGCAGGAGCGTGAAAATCCTGAGGCGCGATCGGCTGGCGGACTTAGGGATAGAGGAGGTGACGGGGGCCCTGGAGGGCTCCTTGACAGGGCCATGAATCACTCTACATTTCCGAGCCGTTTCCAGAGACTGGGCTAGGAGACGCATCCAAATGGTCGCGATCACCCTTCCCGACGGCAGCGTCCGTGAATTCGACGCCCCCGTCACCGGCGCCGACGTCGCCGCCGACATCGGGCCCGGCCTGGCCTCGGCGGCGCTGGCCATCCGGCTCAACGGCGAGATCCGCGACTTATCGAGCGTCATCGACGAGGACGCCCGGGTCTCGATCATCACGGCGAAGGACGAGGACGCCCTCGAGCTGATCCGCCACGACACCGCCCACGTGATGGCCGAGGCCGTCCAAGGGCTCTATCCGGGCACCCAGGTCACCATCGGGCCCGCCATCGAGAACGGGTTCTACTACGACTTCGCCCGCGAGGAGCCCTTCACGCCCGATGATTTGGAAAAGATCGAGGCCCGCATGGCCGAGATCATCGAGCTGGACCAGCCCTTCCAGCGCGAGGTCTGGGAGCGCGACAAGGCGATCGAGACCTTCACCAAGATGGGCGAGCACTACAAGGCCGAGCTCGTCCAGGGCATCCCCGAGGGCGAGGACGTCAGCATCTACCGCCAGGGAGAATGGCTCGACCTCTGCCGCGGGCCGCACCTGCCGTCGACCGGGAAGATCGGCAAGGCCTTCAAGCTCATGAAGCTGGCCGGCGCCTACTGGCGCGGGGACGCCAAGAACGAGATGCTGCAGCGCATTTACGGCACCGCCTGGGCGACGCCGAAACAGCTGCAGGCCCACCTCCACATGCTGGAGGAGGCGGAAAGGCGCGACCACCGGCGGCTGGGGCGCGAGATGGACCTCTTTCACATCCAGGACGTGGCCGTCGGATCGGTCTTCTGGCACCCCAAGGGTTGGACCCTCTACCGCACGCTCAAGAACTACATGCGCGGGCGCCTCGAGGAAGCGGGCTACGTGGAGGTCAACACGCCGCAGATGGTGGACCGCGGCCTGTGGGAGGACTCGGGCCACTGGGAAAAGTTCCGCGAGCACATGTTCATCGCCGAATCCGAGGGCAGGACGCTGGCCCTGAAGCCCATGAACTGTCCCTGCCACGTCCAGATCTTCCGCCAGGGCATCACCAGCTACCGGGACCTGCCCATCCGCATGGCCGAGTTCGGGTCCTGCCTGCGCAACGAGCCGTCCGGCGCGCTGCACGGCCTGATGCGGGTGCGCGCCTTCACCCAGGACGACGCCCACATCTTCTGCACCGAGGACCAGATCACGTCGGAGACCAAGCTCTTCTGCGACCTGCTCATGAGCATCTACAAGGACCTGGGCTTCGAAAAGGTAACGGTGAAGTTCGCCGACCGGCCGCCGGTGCGCGCCGGCGACGACGAGACCTGGGACAAGGCGGAAAAGGCCCTCGCCGAAGCCACCGCCGCGGCCGGCCTGGAAACGGTCCTCAGTCCTGGCGAGGGGGCCTTCTACGGGCCCAAGCTGGAATTCGACCTGACGGACGCCATCGGCCGCGACTGGCAGCTGGGCACCCTGCAGGTGGACTTCGTGATGCCCGAGCGCCTGGACGCCTCCTACGTGGGCGAGGACGGCGCCAAGCACCGTCCGGTGATGCTGCACCGGGCCATCCTCGGCTCCTTCGAGCGCTTCATCGGCATCCTCATCGAGCACTACGCCGGCAAGCTGCCGCTCTGGCTGGCCCCCGTGCAGGTGGTGGTCGCCACCATCACCAACGTCGCCGACGACTACGCCGGCCGGGTCATGGCCGCCCTCGGAGAGGCCGGGCTCAGGGCCGAGGCCGACCTGCGCAACGAAAAGATTAACTACAAGGTGCGCGAACACAGCCTGGCCAAGGTGCCGGTTATCCTCGTCATCGGCCGCTCCGAGGTCGGGGCGAACACCGTCTCGTTGCGCAGGATGGACGGCAAGGATCAAGAAATTCTTGCGCTTGAAGAGGCAGTCGCTAGACTTGCAGGGGAAGCGGCCGGTCCCCGGGCGCGAAAATAGCGCCGCCGGCCTGGCGTCCCCAGGTGCGGACGCCGCTGAACAGAACTGGCAAAGGAGATTTGTAAATCGCGAGACGCCCTTTAAGACAACCCCCGGTCCGAAAGGGACCGCGGGTCAACGAATTGATCGACGCCCCAGAGATACGCGTCGTCGACGCCGATGGCGAGATGGTCGGCATCCTTTCCGTGGAAGAAGGCATTGAGTTGGCTTACGAGGCCGGCCTCGACCTGGTTGAGATTTCGCCCAACGCCGAACCGCCCGTGTGCAAGGTCCTCGACTACGGCAAGTTCAAGTACGAGGAGCAGAAAAGGAAAAACGAGGCCCGCAAGAAGCAGAAGACCATCGACGTCAAGGAAATCAAGATGCGTCCCGGCATCGACGAGCACGACTACCAGGTCAAGCTGCGCAGCATGCTCCGGTTCCTGGAGGACGGCGACAAGGTCAAGGTGACCATCCGTTTCCGGGGCCGCGAGCTGGTCCACAACGAACTCGGCCTGAAGGTGCTCGACCGGGTGCGCGACGCGACGGAGGAACTGGCCAAGGTTGAAGCCTTTCCCAGGCTGGAGGGGCGCATGATGACCATGATCCTCGCCCCCAGGTAACCCCCGCCAGGCATCTTTCCCGGCTTACCGCCGCGCCTTGCAATCCCGTCCCGCCGGGGCTATAACCCCGCCTTCGGTCGCGATGAATCCCGCCCAGCGTCTGGGGCTGAGAGGTATCAGACATGCCCAAGTTGAAGACCAAGTCCAGCGCCAAGAAGCGATTCCGCCTCACCGGCTCGGGCAAGGTGCGGGCCAATTCCGCCCTGCTTCGTCACGGCATGTCGAAGCGCAGCCAAAAAATGAAGCGCAAGGCGCGCGGCACCAAGATTCTCTCCGCCGCGGACGCCCGTAAAGTCAAATCCTACATGCCCAACGCTTGACACCTGAGGGGCCCGGCCCATGGCACGAGTCAAACGGGGCGTTACCGCCCATGCCCGCCACAAGAAGATCCTCGACATGGCGCGCGGCTACCGCGGCCGCTCCAAGAGCAGCTTCCGCATCGCCATCGAGCGCGTCGAGAAAGGGCTGCAGTACGCCTACCGCGACAGGCGCACCCGCAAGCGCCAGTTCCGCAGGCTGTGGATACAGCGCATCAACGCGGGCTGCCGCCAGCACGGCCTCACCTATTCCCAGTTCATGAACGGGCTGGCCAGGGCGGGGATCGAGCTGGACAGGAAGATCCTGTCCGACCTGGCGGTCAGGGAGCCGGACACCTTCAAGGTTTTGGTCGAACGGGCCGGGGCCGCTCTCGCCAAAACCGCTTGATCGCCGTGAAGGACGACACCGAAGCGATCAGACAGCAAATCATCGAGGCCGCCGCCGCCGCGCGCACCTTCGACGAATTGGAATCGATCCGCCTCGGCGAACTCGGCAGGAAAGGCCGCGTCACCCGGCTCATGAAGGGGCTCGGCGCCATGGACGCCGAGGACCGGAAGGAGGCCGGGCGCCGCCTCAACACCTTGAAAAACCAAGTTGCCGAGGCCATCGAGACGCGCCACCGGGAGCTCTCTGACGACGCCCTGGACGCCAGCCTCGCCGAGGGCAGCGTGGACGTGACCCTGCCCGTGCGTCCCGAAAGCCCCGGCCGCGTCCATCCCATCAGCCAGACCATCGACGAGGTGATCGCCATCTTCGGCGAGATGGGCTTCACCGTGGCCGAGGGCCCGGACATCGAGGAGGACTGGTACAACTTCACGGCCCTCAACATCCCGCCCGACCACCCCGCCCGCCAGGAGCACGACACCTTCTACCTGCCCGGGGCTAAGGAACGCCTGGTGCTCCGCACCCACACCTCGCCGGTGCAGATCCGCACCATGCTGGAGGCCAAGCCCCCCATCCGCATCATCGTGCCGGGACGCACCTACCGCCGCGATTACGACGCCACCCATTCGCCCATGTTCCACCAGGTCGAGGGCCTGGTGGTGGACGAAAGCACCCACATGGGGCACCTGAAGGGGTGCCTGATCGACTTCTGCCGGGCCTATTTCGGCCAGGAAGACCTGCCGGTGAGGTTCCGGCCCAGCTATTTCCCCTTCACCGAACCCTCGGCGGAGGTGGATATCGGGTGCACCCGCGACGGGGACGAGTTCCGCATCGGCCACGGCGACGACTGGCTTGAAATCCTCGGCTGCGGCATGGTCAACCCCCGGGTGCTCGAGAACTGCGGCATCGATTCCAGCCTCTACCAGGGATTCGCCTTCGGGCTCGGGGTGGAACGCATCGCCATGCTCAAGTACGGCATCCCCGACCTGCGCCGGTTTTTCGAATCCGATCTGCGCTGGCTCCGTTATTACGGGTTCGCCGCCCTCGACGTTCCCACCATGGTCGGGGGGCTGGATCAATGAAGGTCACGCTGGCCTGGTTGGCCGAACACCTGGAGACCGACGCCGGCCTGGATGAGATCACCGAGCGGCTGACCATGCTGGGCCTGGAGGTAGAGTCGGTCCTGGACCGGGCCCAGGGCATGGAGGACTTCGTGGTCGGCCGGGTGGTCGAGGCCGGGCCCCATCCAGACGCGGACCGGCTCAAGGTGTGCACCGTCGACACGGGCGCCGGCACCGTCCGCGTGGTCTGCGGCGCGCCCAACGCGCGGACCGGCATGATGGGCGTCTTCGCGCCGGCCGGCGCCGTCATACCGGGCACCGGCCTCAAGCTCAAGAAGGCCAAGATCCGGGGGGTGGAAAGCAACGGCATGCTGCTGTCCGAACGGGAGCTGGGGCTGTCGGACGAACACGAGGGCATCATCGAGCTGGACCCGGGTGCCGTCCCGGGCGCCCCGGCGGCGGACGCGCTCGGCCTGGCCGATCCGGTCATCGACATCGCCATCACCCCGAACCGGGGGGATTGCTTAGGGATCCGCGGCATCGCCCGGGACCTGGCGGCGGCCGGGATCGGAACCCTCAAGCCGCTGGACACCGAACCGGTGCCGGGCGCTTTCGAGAGCCCCATCAAGGTACACCTGGATTTCGCGCCCGAGGCCGCCGATGCGTGCCCCTATTTCGCCGGCCGCTACGTGCGCGGCGTGACCAACGCCGAAAGCCCGGGCTGGGTCAAGGAACGGCTCGGGTCCATCGGACTCAGGCCCATATCGGCCCTGGTGGACATCACCAACCTGCTCACCATCGAATTGGGCCGCCCGCTGCATGTCTTCGACGCAGACAAGATCGAGGGCGACATCCACGTGCGCTTGGCCCAACCCGGCGAGACCCTGGCCGCCCTCGACGGCAAGGAATACGAGATGGACGGGGAGATGACGGTCATCGCCGACGGCCGCCGGGCCCTGGCGCTGGGCGGGGTCATGGGCGGCGAACACTCGGGATGTACCGCCGAAACGTCCAACGTGTATCTGGAATCGGCCCTGTTCGATCCCCGGCGCACGGCGGCGACGGGGCGGAAACTGAACCTCATGTCCGACGCCCGTTTCCGGTTCGAACGGGGCATCGACCCGGCCTTCCTCGAGCCGGGCATGGAAATCGCCACCCGCCTGGTCCTCGAATTCTGCGGCGGAGAGCCGTCGCAGCCGGTGATCGCGGGCGCCGAGCCCCAGTGGCGCCGGGACGTGACCTTCCGGCCCTCGCGGATCCTGGAACTCGGCGGCGTCCGGCTGGAAGAGGGCGAGGCCAGGCGCATTCTCAATGACCTCGGCTTCGCCATCAGCGGCGACGGCGACGCCGTCGAGGTGGCCGTGCCCTCGTGGCGCAACGACATCGACGGCGAGGCCGACCTGGTCGAGGAAGTGGTGCGGGTTTACGGTTTCGACCGCATTCCGACGGTGCCCATGGAACGCGCCACTCCCCTGCCCCAACCCGCCCTTACCCCCGAACAGCGCCGCCGGGTGGCGGCGCGCCGCACCCTGGCGGGACGGGGACTGGTGGAAGCGGTCACCCTATCCTTCATGCCGTCGGGTCAGGCGGATCTCTTCGGCGGCGTCGACGATTCTCAGAGGCTGATCAATCCCATCAGCAGCGACCTGGACGTCATGCGGCCGTCGGTGCTGCCCAACCTGATCGCGGCGGTGGGCCGCAACGCCGACCGGGGCATCGACAACGCCGCCCTCTTCGAGGTCGGCCCCCAGTATTCAGGCAGCAGGCCAGAAGACCAGGCCACGGTCGCCGCCGGCGTGCGCGCGGGCGTCACGGGCCCCCGCAGTTGGGCCGAGGCGCCGAGGCCGGTGGACGCCTTCGACGTCAAGGCCGACGCCCGGGCCGTCATCGCCGCCATGGGCCTGGCGGCCGATAACCTCCGGGTTTCTCCCGAGGCCCCGCCCTGGTACCACCCCGGCCGCTCCGGCGTTCTCGGGCTGGGGCCGAAAACGGTGCTGGCGGCCTTCGGCGAGATCCATCCCCGGGTGCTCCGCGCCATGGACGTCAAGGGACCCGTGGCCGGCTTCGAGATCTTCCTCGACCGCTTTCCCGAGTCCAGGAAGGGCGCCGCCAAGCCGCATCTCGCGTTGTCGTCGCTGCACACGGTGGAACGGGACTTCGCCTTCGTCATCGACGAGGCCGTCACCGCGGACGCGGTCCTCGCCGCCGCCAGGGACGCCGATCGGGACCTGATCGCGGACGTCGGCGTGTTCGACGTGTTCACCGGCGGCCGGCTGGGCAAGGGCAAGAAGTCGCTGGCCATCAACGTGGTCCTGCAACCGGCGGAAAAGACCCTCACCGAGGACCAGATCGAGGCCGTCGCCGACAAGGTGGTGGCCGGTGTGAAAAAGGCCACCGGCGGGGTCCTCAGAAGCTAGCCCGAATATTTCATGAAGGCGCTCCCTCAGGGTGTGTTAAGTGTTTTATTTCAAGGGCTTGATCCGTTTTTCGAAAAGGGACGTTTTGCCCCCTTTTCCGCTGAACGGTTTTGCGCCGGCCCTGTCTGTCCAAATCGGCGCCCCAAACCTCAAGCCATAGCCATGGCTATGGCTTGAGGCTTCGCACACCGCCTTGGACAAACATTGCTCGCCGCAAATTCCGTTCCCTTGATGAAATATCCAGGCTAGCAGGCCGCCGGAAAGCCGGCGCGGGCGGAACTTTAAACCTTACGTAACTCTTGCGCGCTTATGTATTATCCTTGCGATTCGATCGGCGGCGGCGCTATCAACCCATAAGACTGAAGGAAAGTAGCCGGAACCATGGAAGAGCAGCACGAAGGCATGGAAAGGCGGATGGTGCACCGCCTTCTGGAGCATTGGCGGAACGCCCGCGAGGACGATGGGCTTCCGTCCCTCGACGATGTTTTCAAGCAGGACCTGGGCGACATGGTCCCGGACATCTACGTGCTAAAGGTCCCCGGTGGTGCTGAGGAACCGGTGTTCGAGCGCATCGGCGAGGCGCTTGGGGGCGAACTGCCCGACGACCTGGTGGGCAAACCGGTCTCGGCGGCGCCCGAGGGCACTCTCGTCAAGGAGGCGCTCGGCTATTACGCCAAGGTGGTGGCCAAGAAGGTGCCCATCACGCTGGGTGGGGACTTCGTCAACGGGAAGAACCAGACCATCCTTTACAGAAGCATCATCGCCCCCCTCGACGACGGCGAGGGGAACGTCGGCTTTCTCCTCGGCGCCGCCAACTGCAAGGTGAAGGATGCCTGAACCGCCCTTGTTTGAATCGCCCGCCCCCGGCGGCCCCCGACGCACGAGGATCGCTTAAGATGGCCCCGATCGTCACCTATGAAATCTATTCCTTCAGGAACGGGAACTGGATGGTCGATTCCGTCCACGACGACAAGCAGCTGGCCATCCACCAGGCCCGCCTTCTCCTCGATAGCCGCCATCACATGGCCATCAGGGTCGTGGAGGAAAGCTACGACGAGGCCACCGACAGGGCCTCCTCCAAGGTCGTCTTCTCCAAGAAGAAAAGCGACGAACCGCCCAAGTCCACCTACAAGAAGCCCGAGGAGAAGAAAGAGAAAGCCAAGCCGGACACCAAGAAAAAGAAGAAAAAGAAAGCGTCCTCGGGCAGCAACACGGTCATCAAGTTCACCCTCAGCCTCGGCGGGATCGCGTTGGGGCTGATCTCCCTCTTGACTTTCATGATTCTGGCTTTCGAATAGGCGCCAGGCCCGGCCCGGGGGCACCGGCGTGGCCGCCGGGTCATGCCCACTAAATCGATTCCATTTAAATGGAATCACTCTAGATTTTACCTTTGGCCACTCACTGCCTGAGCCGGCTTGTCGCATGTTTCCACTGACGTGAAAAATGCTTCTAGATCAATCAACACCCTTGAGCGGCGGCGGAGTTGCCGTTAATTTGTGCGCCTGGGGAATGACCTAACCGCCCCGAGCGCCGGGGAGGAAGGTTCAGTGTGCCGCAAACGTGTGCGGCGCGAGTGGGGAGGATGATGGTCAAGACGGTTTCATATGAAATCCATTCCTACAAGAGTGGGAACTGGACCATCGTCGGCGTCCAGGACAACAAGGCGGAGGCCATCCACCAGGCCCGCCAGCTGCTCGCCTCGAAATCACAGCAGGGCGTCAAGGTCATCGAGGAGAAACACGACGACGAAACGGACAGGACCACGTCCGCCGTCGTTTTCACCGAGATCAAGGGCGCCGAAAAGAAGCTCCCCGGGGGGGTGAAGAAGAAAAAGAAGAAAGAACGGGTTACTTCGGCCGAACCCGAAAAGAAGAAAAAGAAGGACGAATTCCTGCGCTACCTCATCATCCTGGTCCTGAGCGTCGGCGGCATCGCATTGGCGGTGATCGCGATCGGCGGATTCCTGATCAAGGCCTTCGGCTGACGACCCTTCCCACCTTCCCCGGATTGCCGCCCAGCCCCGCGCCGCCTCCCCCCATGCATGGCCCGCGCACGAGCCCGGGCCATTGAAACAAGCCCCGTTGCGTTAAGCCCCGTCGGATGAGAGGCGGCCGCCCGGAACCCCCCGGACCCGTTCCGGCCACCCGCTCCGAGTATCAAGAAAGCGTGGCCGCGGCGGCCCGCCGGGGGCCGGCGGGGATCACATGCGCTGGCGGACGCGGAATTTCTCGGGGATGCTGCTGTCCAGGGCGCTCAGCTCCGACTTGATCTTCTCCATTTCCCCCTTCAGGACGACCACGGTTTCGCCGGTCCTGTTGAGGGTCTGAATTTCCTTTTCCAGGATCATCAGGCGCTTGCCCAGGCCCTTGATGGCCTTGTTGCTTTCCGCCAGGTCCTTCTTGACCCCGCCTATGTGGACCTTGATGATTTCCTCGCTCTGGCTTCCCACCTTTTTCGCCGCCTCGGTGGCGAGCCAGACCGCCACCAGGGCCACCACCAACGCGAAGATGCCGATCAGCATGTCCATGTCGTTTTTTCTCCCCCGTCCGGCCCGGCCATTGTCCATGGAATCACAACCGTTTTCCAGTGCTGTCTTTCGTCGTCCGGCTGTCTCCGCAACGGCCTTGATTCGTTCCCCTCCTTTCTGATATGTTCACTCTTTGTTCGAAAGCGGATAAGGAATCCCGATGCTCGCTTGCACGACCATCTTCGCCGCCATGGCGTCCGCCGCCCGGCCCCTGGCCGTGCTCGCCGCCCCCGTCCGGGCCGGCATCCCGTCGCCGGCCGATGACTACGTGG
>JADFTO010000062.1 GCA_022560215.1 Pseudomonadota bacterium
GCGGCGGCGCCGGTGAACAGCCGGTCCATCAGCGGCGTCAGCCACTGGACGTTGATGGCCCCGGCCAGCGCCGACGTGCTTTTCCAGGTCTGGCCGTCGATGCGCACTTGGCGCCGCCCGCCGTCCCCCAGGCCGGTTCCTATCTCCACGGTCCCTTCCGGCGCCGCGACGCGGGCCGCCACCGACCACGGGCCGGGGGCGCCCCGGCGGGCGACGTCGGCGAGGCGCGCCTCCCTCAGGCCGCGGCCGGGCACCAGGAAGGAAAGCGCCTCCAGGAGGTTGGTCTTGCCGGCGCCGTTGGGCCCGGTCAACACCGCCGGGCGGGCGTCGCACTCCACCCTCAGCCGACCGAAAGAACGGAAATCGGTGACGGTCAGTCGATCCACGGAAAAGCGCCGGGGCGGTTCCCCCGCCGGGAAATCCTGGACAGTGGCCAAAGCTCGCGAAGCGGTCAGGGCGTGTTCCCCTCGGGCTGCCTGCTACACCCGCATAGGCATGAGCACGTAAAGGGCGCTGGCGTCGCCAGCTTCGCGCAGAATCGTCGGCGAGGCGGCGTCGGCCATGGTCAGCTGGGCGTTGTCGCCCCCGATCTGCTGGGTGATGTCGAGCAAATAGCGGGAGTTGAAGCCGATCTCCAGCTTTTCGCCGGAATAAGAAACCTCCAGTTCCTCGGTGGCGCTGCCGCTCTCGGGGCTGTTCGCCGACAACACCAGCGAGCCGTCGGAAAGGGAGAGCTTCACCGCCCGGGATTTCTCGCTGGAGATGGCCGCCACCCGGTCTACGGCCTCGGCGAAGGCCTTGCTGTTCACCTCCATGTTCTTGTCGTTGTCGGTGGGGATGACCCGCTGGTAGTCGGGGAAGGTGCCGTCGATCAGCTTGGACGTGAGCGTCGCCTCGCCGGAGGAAAACCGGATCTTGGTATCGGACAGCTCAATCGTGACCTCGTCGGTACCGTCCTCGATGAGCTTGCGCAGCTCCGTCACCGTCTTGCGCGGGATGATGACGCCGGGCATGCCGGCGGCGCCGGCGGGCAGGGGCACCTCGACGCTGGCCAGGCGGTGGCCGTCGGTGGCCACGCAGCGCATCACGTCGACGCCGTCGCGGGTGGCTTCGTGCAGGTAGATGCCGTTCAGGTAGTAGCGCGTCTCTTCGGTGGAGATGGCGAATCGGGTGCGGTCGATGAGGCCCGCCAGTTCCCCCGCCGCCAGGACGAAGGAATGGGACATGTCGCCGCCGGCCATCACCGGGAAGTCCTCCACGGGCAGGCAGGTCAGGGTGAACCGTGAACGCCCGGAGCGGAGCGTCAGCCGCCCGCCATCGTCTTCCAGCTCCACCTGCGAGCCCTCGGGAAGCTTGCGCACGATGTCATAGAGGGTATGGGCCGGCGCCGTGATCTGGCCGGCCTCCTCGACCTCGGCCGCCACCGCCCCGACCATCTCCAGGTCCATGTCGGTGGCGTTCAGGGTGAGGCGATCATCGGCCGCCTCCATCCTGACGTTAGACAGGATGGGGATGGTGTTGCGGCGCTCCACGACGCTCTGCACGTGGCCCAGGGACTTCAGCAGCGCGGCCCGTTCTATGGTTAACTTCATGGCTATGAGTCCATCATCTCGATCGCCCCCTTGGGGCGCATCTTCAAGCCCTTTCCATCACCGTGGAGCATGGGGCCGGGACGCCCCCCGGAAAGACGGCCCATTATAGCAGAAGCACTTGAAATCCAAAACGCTTTCCCATGCCCGGAGCCATTTCCACCGATCCGGAATCCGGCCCCGGAGGCGGTGGAATCCGAAACCGTCCCCGGAGGGGGGGGGCGGCAGGCCCCATCAGCCCTCCAGCATGCGGCGCAGGAGCTCCACGTCCTCGGCGAATCCGGAGTCGTGCTCGCGCAGTTCGTCGACCTTGCGGACCGCGTGCATGACCGTGGTGTGATCGCGTCCGCCGAACTTGCGTCCGATCTCGGGCAGCGACCGGGTGGTCAGCTGCTTGGCTAGGTACATGGCCACCTGGCGGGGGCGCGCCACGGACCGGGCGCGCCGGGCCGAGTGCATGTCGGAGATGCGGATGTTGAAGTGGGCGGCCACGCTTTTCTGGATTTCGTCGATGGTGATGCGGCGGTCGTTGGCCCTGAGCAGGTCGTGCAGGACGTCCTGGGTGGCTTCCAGGGAGATCTCGCGGCCCACCAGCTGGGCGTGGGCGACCACCCGGTTGAGGGCCCCTTCCAGCTCGCGCACGTTGGCCGTGATCTTGTGGGCCAGGAACTCGAGCACCTTGCCCGGTATCTGGACGCCCAGCCTTTCGGCCTTGGATTGCAGGATGCCCAGCCTGAGTTCGTAGGTGGTGGAGTGGATGTCGGCCACCAGGCCGCAGTTGAGGCGAGAGATCAGGCGCTCCTCCATGCCTTCCAGGTCCGATGGCGACTTGTCGGACGAGATCACGATCTGGCGGCCCTGGTCGACCAGGGCGTTGAAGGTGTGGAAGAACTCCTCCTGGGTGGAATCCTTGCCGCTGATGAACTGCACGTCGTCGATCATGAGCACGTCGACCGAGCGGAACTGGTCCTTGAAGTCCACCGTGTTATGCTCGCGCAAGGCCCGGATGAAGCAGTACATGAACTTCTCGGCGGAAAGGTAGACGACGTTGCGCGCCGGATCGCGGCTACGGATGTGCCAGGCGATGGCGTGCATGAGATGGGTCTTGCCCAGACCCACCCCGCCGTAAAGGAAAAGGGGATTGAAGGGCACCGTGTCGGCCTCGGCGACGCGCCTGGAGGCGGCGTAGGCGAACTCGTTGGGCTTGCCGACGACGAACTGATCGAAGACGAAGCGGGGGTCCAGGGGGGCGCCGATCTCCCCCCCGTAGCCGTTACCGCCGGCCTCGGACTTGACTGCGGGCGCCCGGGTTTCGGTCTTTTCCCTGGCCGCGGACCGTTCGGGCTGGACGAAGACCTCGACCGCATGCACGTCCGGGTCCTCGTCGCCCCAAATCGCGCCCAATCGCTCCACGTAGTGGGCGGCGACCCAGTCCCGCATGAAACGGGTGGGGACGGAGATCCTGACCCGCCCGTCACGCACCTCGCGGACGGTCATGGGTTTCAGCCAGCTCTGATAGGCGGCCTCCCCGATCTCGGCGCGCAGGTGATTGCTGACCCGCTCCCATTGCTCGTCCACACGTTCCGTTTCCTTTGACATTGCCCCGTCCGGTCCGACCCTCTTGCCTCACAAAGCGCGCCCTGGTTTGAGCGGGTTGGGACATGACGGCGCCCCTCCCCGTAAACCCTATACAGCCGGGACGCCCGGCGGTATTGAGTTGTTTGAGTTCGCCCTCAGGTTGATGGAAAGAAGTCCGCAGAGCCGGCACAATAAAACGGCCACATTGCCCGAACAGCCCCCCACGGAAAACCTTTGGCGATTATTGCTTTCAAAAGAATATATGACGATTACTTATGGGATATCGATGATGCCCATAAAACGACTTTACCCCTCCTTAAGAAATGCACTAGGTCTGGAGCACTCTACTTCAGAGCGACCGTTTTACTTGTTTTTAGACTGTCTACCCAGGCCGTCCGCGAAGTGGAACTTTAAGACACGAGCCCCGTCCCTTTCAAGGTGATCGAATAGGGAACGTTGCAAATAATCCGCTTGACAAAATCCGAGCCTTGGAGTCGGGCCGAAAAAAAGGGGGCATCCCCCCTTAAAAAGCACTCTAGCGTCGCGGAGTCCGGTCAGCGCCAGGTCACATGGCCTTGATCCTGGTGGACAGGCGCGACAGCTTGCGCGCCACTGTGTTGCGGTGGATCAACCCCCGGCTCGCCCCGCGCATCATGTTCGGCTGGGCTTCCCGGAAGGCGGCCGAGGCTTTTTCCTTGTCGCCGCTGGCGATGGCCTCCTCCACCTTCCTGATGGAGGTTCGGACGCGGCTGAGGCGGCTGCGGTTCACCTCGGTGCGGCGCGCGGTTTGGCGGATTCTTTTCTTGGCTGATGCGTGGTGGGCCATCCCGGTATCCTTTAGCCAAGGCCTTGGGAAGGCAGGCTTATAAAGGGGGGTGCACTCCCCGTCAACCCTGCTGGGGCGGACTCCCGCGCCGGTCGGGCTCAGCGGGCCGGCGACAGCGTGAACAGGACCACGAGGCCATCCGGGCCGGGTGCGGGGAATTCCAGTTTCAGGACCTCGTCTTCCCGGCTGAAGGCGGCGGCGCCGTCCGCCCGCCAGCCCAGTTGGGGCAGGGTGGCGGTGTAGAACTCCAGGACCTGCTCCCGGGTCACGGGGCCCCTGGCGTAGGCCTCGACGATGCGCCCGGCGGGGGTGTCGAAGACCATGCCTCGCCCGGCCACCTCGCTCAGGCCGGCCATCAGGGGCAGGTCCTCGGTGCCGCCGACGAAGCGCTCCTGGGCCGCCGCCCCAACGGCGGCGGCGGCAAGAACGGCGGCGATGAGCAGGGTTCGCATCATGGTCTTATAGCAGCCAACTCAGCGCTGCCGCATGGGGCAATAGAAGGTGGAGCGCCCCGACTGGACGATCCGGCGGATGGTGCCCCCGCAGGCGCAGTGGGGGCAGGGCTCGCCGTCGCGCCCGTAGACGGCGAAGGCGTGCTGGAAATAGCCCAGTTCGCCGGACGGCAGGCGGTGATCGCGCAAGGTCGACCCGCCCGCCTCTATGGCCTCGCCCAGAACCTGGCGGATGGCGGCGGCCAGGCGGCGGGCGCGCACCGGACCCACCGTCCTGGCCTTCCGCCGGGGCGACAGGCCGGCCCGGTACAGGCTCTCGCAGACATAGATGTTGCCGAGCCCGGCGACCACGGACTGGTCCATGAGCGCCGACTTGAGCGGCGCCCGGCGGTGCTTCAGGCGCTCGGCCAGGACGGGCCCGTCGAAGGCGTTGCCGAGAGGCTCCGGGCCCAATCCCGCCAACAGGGGATGGGACTCCAGGCTTTCGGCGCGGGCCAGGGCCATCAACCCGAACCGGCGCTTGTCGTTGAAGCGGATGGTGGTGCCGCCGCCGGTCTCGAAAATCACGTGGTCATGGGGGTCAAGGGGCGGCGGGTGGTCCCGGAAGATCATGATCCGGCCCGACATGCCCAAGTGAATCATCAGGACCTGGCCGTCATCCAGGTGGATCAGGAGGTACTTTCCCCGCCGTCCGCAGGAGAGCACCCGGCGCCCCTCGATCCGTTCCGCGAAATCCTCCGGCAGGGGCCGGCGCAGGTCGGCCCGGCGCACCCGGACCCGGGTGATCAGGTGCCCCTCGACGACGGGGGCCAGCCCCCGGCGGACGGTTTCGACTTCGGGCAGCTCCGGCATGGCGGTATCATCCATCCTTGAGAACGGCGGGTATAAAGTAGCGCGCCCAGGTGGCTTAGGCTATGGTCTCCCGGCCATGCCCCAGGGAAGCAAGCGGGCCGCCCCGCAAGGGAAGGCGGCGTTCGGAGACAGGTTGGTGGCCGAAGTCGAGAAAGCCTCCCTCGTCGGCCGCGTCTTCAGCTCGGTGGCGTCCCGGTACGACCTGATGAACGACCTGATGAGCCTCGGCGTCCACCGCCTGTGGAAGGCGGCCTTCATGGACTGGCTTGGCCCCAGGCCATCCATGCGGCTCCTCGACGTGGGCGGGGGAACCGGCGACATCGCGTTCCGATTCCTGGAGCGCGGCGGGACAGAGGTCCTGGTCTGCGACGCCAACAGCGACATGCTGGAGAGGGGACGCGCGCGCGCCATCGACCGGGGATACCTCGAGGGCATCACCTGGATCGGGGGCGACGCGGAGGCCCTGCCTATCGCGGACGGCACCATGGACGCCTACGCCACCGCCTTCTGCATCCGCAACGTGACCCGCATCCCCCAAGCCCTGGCCGAGGCCAAGCGGGTCCTCAAGCCCGGCGGGCGATTCCTCTGCCTGGAGTTTTCCCGCGTCCGCGTGCCCGCGCTCGAAAGGCTCTACGGCGCCTATTCATCCCGCGTGCTGCCGGCCTTGGGCGAGACGGTGGCCGGCGACCGCGCCGCCTACCAGTACCTGGTGGAGAGCATCCGGCGATTCCCGGCCCAGGACGACTTCTCGGCCATGATCGCGGAGGCCGGCCTGGAGCGGGTCCGCTACCGCAACCTGTCCGGGGGCATCGCCGCCATCCACTCGGCCTGGCGGATATAGGCGTATGTTTTGTTCCGTTCCCTCCGCAACGTCGCGCGCCTGCTCGGCATCGCCCGCCTGCTCGCCCGCCACGACGCCCTGTTCTTGCTCGAGAAGACCCGGGTGGCCGGCGCCGTGGTCGCCGCCGCCCGCCTGGCGTCCCGGCGCGCCGCGCCGGGCCGCCCCGGCCAGAGGCTGGCCCGCGCCCTGCATGAGGCGGGACCCAGTTTCATCAAGCTGGGCCAGGCCCTGTCCACCCGCTCGGACATCCTGGGCGAGGAAATGGCGGCGGACCTGACCCTGCTCCAGGACCGCGTGGCGCCGTTTTCCGGGGCGCTGGCCCGGGAAGCCATCACCGATGAGTTCGGCGCCCCCGTGGAGACCCTGTTCGCGGACTTCGACGACCAGGCGGTGGCGGCGGCCTCCATCGCCCAGGTTCACTTCGCCGTCACCACCGACGGCCGGGAGGTGGCGGTCAAGGTCCTGCGTCCCGGCATCGAGGCCGCTTTCGCCCGCGACCTGGACCTGTTTTTCTGGGTGGCCGGCTTGATCGAGCGGGCGCGCCCCGAATGGCGCCGCATGAAGCCGCTGGAATCGGTCGCCATCCTGGCCGATACCGTGAAGATGGAGATGGACCTGCGCTTCGAGGCCGCGGCGGCGTCGGAACTGGCGGAAAACTTCGCCGGCGACGATACCTTCCAGGTGCCCCGGGTGGACTGGACCCTGACCGGGCGCCGGGTGTTGACCACGGAACGGGCGCTGGGCATCCCGCTCGACGACCGCCAGGCCATCATCGCCGCCGGCCTGGATCCCCTGGCCGTCCTCGAGAAGGCCACCAACGCCTTCTTCAAGCAGGTCTTCCGGGACGGCTTCTTCCACGCCGACCTCCATTCGGGGAACCTGTTCGTCGGCGAAGACGGAAACATCATCGCCGTGGACTTCGGCATCATGGGACGGATGGACCGGCGCGTCCGGCGCCATATCGGCGAAATGCTGCTGGCCTTCCTCAACCGCGACTACCGGCGTGCCGCCGAGGTCCACTTCGAGGCCGGATGGGTGCCGCCGGATCAGTCCGTGGACATCTTCGCCCAGGCCTGCCGCTCCATCGCCGAGCCCATCCTGGACAGGCCGCAGAACGAGATCTCCATGGCCCGCCTGCTGGGCCAGCTCTTTCAGGTCACCGAGACCTTCCGCATGGAGACCCAGCCGTCCCTGCTTCTGTTGCAGAAGACCATGCTCGAGGCCGAGGGAACGGCGCGCAGCCTCTGTCCCGAGGCCAATATGTGGATTCTGTCCAGGCCCCTGATCGAAGACTGGATGAACGAGGCGCCGGAAGAGCGCATCCGGGAAGCCATCGACGATATGGCGGCCACCGTGAGGCACCTGCCGAGGCTCATGGACGGGGTCGAGAAAAGCGCCGCCATGCTCGCCGGCGGCAGGCTGAGACTGCACCCCGAGACGGTGCGCGCCCTGGAAACCGGCAGGAACAACCGGGTCAACCTGCCGACCCTGGTGTTCGTCATCCTGCTTTTGGGCGCACTGGCGTCCCTGTTGATGTAGGGGGGAAGCGCCTGCGGGGGCGGGAGTGGCCCCAAACAAGGGTTGTGCAAAGCTCCTTGTGCTATTAAATTAATCACACTTATTTTTCGTTATTTTTGGGTGCGCCGACCATGAGCGATAACAAGCGCCTGCTCCTGATCGTCTCGGGAGGCATCGCCGCCTACAAGTGCCTGGAGGTCATCCGCCGGCTGCGCGAACGGGGCCACGCCGTGCGCTGCATCCTGACCAAGGCCGGCGCCGAGTTCGTGACCCCGCTGTCGCTTGCCGCCCTCAGCGAGGACAAGGTCTATGACGACCTGTTCTCCCTCACCGACGAGAGCGAGATGGGCCACATCCGGCTTTCCCGGGAGGCCGATCTGGTGTTGGTGGCGCCGGCCACGGCCTCCATCCTCGCCAAGATGGCGGCCGGCATCGCCGACGACCTGGCGACCACGGCCCTGCTGGCCACGGATTGCCCCGTGGTGGTGGCCCCGGCCATGAACGTGCGCATGTGGGAACACCCCGCCACCCAGGCCAACATGGCCGTCCTCGAGGCGCGCGGGGTGCGCCGCATCGGCCCCGTCGAGGGCGACATGGCCTGCGGCGAGTGGGGCATGGGCCGGATGGCGGAAGCGGACGCCATCACCGCCGCCGTCGAGGATTTATTCTCTGGCCGGGGCCGCCTCGCCGGGCGCCGCGCCCTGGTCACCAGCGGCCCCACCCACGAGGCCCTGGACCCTGTCCGCTACCTGGCCAACCGGTCGTCGGGAAAGCAGGGCCACGCCATCGCCCGGGCCTTTTCCAGGCTGGGGGCGGAAACCGTCCTGGTCTCGGGCCCCACCGGCCAGCCCGACCCCGCCGGGGTGGAGACGGTGCACGTCGAGACGGCGCTCGAGATGCTGGCAGCCTGCGAGAAGGCCCTTCCCGTGGACGCCTTCGTCGCCGCCGCCGCCGTGTCGGACTGGCGGATCGCCCAACCGGCGACGGACAAGATCAAGAAGGGCAAGGCGCCGCCGTTGGACCTGGTGGAGAATCCGGACATTCTGGCCCGCCTCGCCGGCGCCGGAAACCGGCGGCCTGGCCTGGTCATCGGCTTCGCCGCCGAGACCGAAACCGTGGTCCCCAACGCCGCCGAAAAGCGCCGGGCCAAGGGATGCGACTGGATCGTCGCCAACGACGTCTCCGCCGGGACGGGCGTCTTCGGCGGCGACACCAACACGGTCCACCTGATCACGGCCGAAGGCGTCGAGCACTGGCCGCCCCTGGCCAAGGACGCGGTGGCGGAACGGCTCGCCTCGCGGGTCGCCGACGCCCTCGACAAGGCGCCATGAGCAGGACCGCCGGCGAGCCGTCCTTCCGCCTCCCGGGACCCGCCGGCGCCGGGGACGGCTAGCCATGCTGCGCCTTTCCAAGAAGACCCTGTACGCCATCGAGGCGGTCCTGGACATCGCCTACCACGCCGGCTCCGAGCCCGTGCAAAGCCGCGAGATCACCCGCCGCCAGGGCATCCCCAGGCGCTACCTGGAACAGGCGCTGCAAGGCCTGGTCCGCAAGAACATCCTGATCGGCGTTCGCGGCCCCAGGGGCGGTTACCGACTGGCCCGGGAACGCCGCCGCATTTCCGTCGGCGACATCGTGCGCGTGGTGCGCGAGATGGAATCCGGCACCGATCCCTTCGACTCCCCGACCCATTCGGAACTGGGCGAGAAGGTGGTGAGCCCGCTGTGGCGGGAGCTCCACGACCAGGTCATGGAACGCCTCGATTCGGTCACCATCGACGATCTGGGCGACAGGGCCGACCAGGCGGGCATCCTCAGCCAGGGCCGGAGCAACCTTGATTTCTCCATCTGATCGCCATTGCGGCCCAGGCCTTGGTGCTCTATCACGGGAGGACGCCCGTTCACGCGAGACCCGCCCATGAATAAGAAAATCGATGTCCCATTCCGCGGCCGCGTCTACGACAGCATCCTGGACACCATCGGCGCCACCCCGCTGGTCCGCTTGAACCGCCTCGCCGATGACGGCGGATCGCTGGCCGAAATCACGGGCAAGCTGGAATTTTTCAACCCCCTGGCGTCGGTCAAGGACCGCATCGGCCTGGCCATGATCGAGGCCGCCGAGGCCGAGGGCAGGATCGGCCCCGATACGGTCCTGGTGGAGCCCACGTCGGGGAACACCGGCATCGCGCTCGCCTTCGTCTGCGCCGCCAAGGGCTACCGGCTCATCCTCACCATGCCGGAAGGCTTGTCGGTGGAACGGCGCAGGATGCTGGCGCTGCTCGGCGCCGAGATCGAGTTGACTCCGGCGGACCAGGGCATGAAGGGCGCCATCAAGCGGGCCGAGGAACTGATGGCCAGGCATCCCAACTCGATCATCCTCCAGCAGTTCGAGAACCCCGCCAACCCCGAGATCCACCGGCGCACCACGGCGGAGGAGATCTGGGAGGACACGGGCGGCCAGGTGGACGCGGTGGTCAGCGGCGTCGGCACCGGCGGCACCCTCACCGGCATCGCCGAGGTCATCAAGGCGCGCAAGCCCGATTTCAGGTTGATCGCCGTCGAACCCGAGGACAGCCCGGTGCTGTCGGGCGGCGTCCCCGGGCCCCACAAGATCCAGGGCATCGGCGCCGGCTTCGTCCCCGGCGTGCTGAACACGGACATGATCGACGAGATCATCAAGATCGGGAACGAGACCTCGTACGCCATGGCCCGCAAGGCGGCCCGGCTCGAGGGGCTGCCCGTCGGCATCTCGTCGGGCGCGGCCCTGGCGGCGGCCCTGGAGGTGGGCGGACGGGCGGACATGAAGGGCAAGCTGATCGTCGTCATCCTGCCCGATCACGCCGAGCGCTACCTGTCCACGGACCTGTTCCAGGGGATGGACTGACCGGATAGCGTTCTAAAGCAATGGATTTCAGCGAAGACCAGATCCAGCGCTACGCCCGCCACATCCTGCTCCCGGAAGTGGGCGGCGAGGGGCAGGCCCGGCTGCTCAACTCGAAGGTCCTGGTGATCGGCGCCGGCGGGCTCGGCTCGCCCGCGCTTCTGTATCTGGCCGCCGCCGGGGTGGGCACCATCGGCATCGTCGACGACGACGTGGTGGACCTGAGCAACCTGCAGCGCCAGGTGGTCCACTGGACCGGCTCCATCGGCCGGCCCAAGGTGGAAAGCGCGGCTGAGACCCTGGCCGCCATCAACCCCGAGGTCGACGTCATCGCCCATGACGAAAGGATTTCCGCCGCCAACGCCCTGGAGCTCATATCCGCCTACGACGTGGTGGCCGACGGCTCGGACAACTTCCCCACCCGCTTCCTGGTCAACGACGCCTGCTATTTCGCCGGCAAGACCCTGGTTTCGGCGGCCATTCTCCGCTTCGACGGGCAGGTCTCCACCTTCAAGACCGCCGGCGGCGGCCCCTGCTACCGCTGCCTGTTCCGCGAGCCGCCGCCGCCCGGGCAGATCCCGTCATGCGCCGAGGCCGGCGTGCTGGGCGCCCTTTGCGGCATGGTGGGCTCCCTGCAGGCCACCGAGGTCCTGAAGGAGCTGCTGGGCATCGGCGAGAGTCTGGCGGGTTACTTGCTGATCTGCGACGGGCTGAACACGACGTTCCGCAAGATCAAGGTGAAGCGGGACCCGGGCTGCCCGCTGTGCGGGGACGCGCCCGTCATCAAGGACCTGTCCATCCATGAGCCCCGATAAGCTCTCCATCCATGAGCCCCGATAAGCTCTCCATCGTCGTCTTCTCCGGCCACTTCGACAGGGTGCATTACGCCCTGATCATGGCCGCCGCCGCGGCCGCCATCGACAAGCCTGTGACCCTCTTTTTCACCATGGGCGCCTGCCGGGCGCTGGAAAAGGCGAGGGAAGGCGGCGATCCGCCCTGGCGCGCCATGCCGCTCTGCGAAGGCGGCGGCACAGGCGGCGAGCTGGACGATTCGTTCAGGGCCAAGGGCATCGCCGGATTCGAGGAGCTGCTCGGCTCCTGCGTCGAGCTGGGTGTCCGTTTCATGGTCTGCGAGACCGGGCTGAAGGCGCTCGACCTCACCGCCGCCGAACTGCGGGCGGACATCCCGGTGAAGCCGGGCGGCGTGGTCTCGCTCCTCGCCGCCGCCGGGCCCGACGGCGCCATGCGGTGCATCTGAATTTT
>JADFTO010000257.1 GCA_022560215.1 Pseudomonadota bacterium
AAAATTTAAGCGGAAAGGTGAATATATCAACGACGATCTTGAGAGGATTTCTCTTCTCCACTACCTGCCGGGTTCTTGCAATATCTGCAGCGCACTCGGATCAGGTTAGGCGGTTTCTCGGTGAGCCATCTGCATTTTACGGTTTCCGATACGGGTAACCCTTCAGGTAGTTCACTACCGTCGACTTCGAGACGCCGAGTTCTCTTGCGATAGCGGAGTAGGACAGACCGGCCGCTCTAAGTTCTCTCGCACGTTCCCGCCGGTCGGCGATGGATTCCAGCTTGGCCGCCAGCATTTCCGCCAGTTGGCCGGACAGCGCGTTGCGGGCCTCGGGACGATTCAGCGTCAACAGCAGGACGTCGTCGCGTTCCTCTTCCAACAGCATGGACATGGCTTTCCTCCCCCTATCCCACGTAGGCGCGGACGTTGACGGCCACGGCCACGGTCTCGCCATTCTGGTTGCGACACGTGACGTCCGCGTAGACCCGTTGTTTATCGTGGTCCACCTCGCGCACCTTGTATTCGGTGGTGATGGTATCGCCGAAGAACACCGGCTTGACGAACCGGACGCGGTCGTAGCCTATGGACGCCGTCCGCCCCAGGTACAGGTTGGCCGAGGCGGCCGACATGAACCCCATCATAAGCGTGCCGTGGGCGATGCGTCGCCCGAACCGGCCGCCCTTCATGAATTCCTCGTTCAGGTGGTTGGGGTGCAGGTCTCCGGTGATGCCGGCGTACAGGTAGACGTCGGATTCGGAGACGGTCTTGGTGAACGTGCCGGTGGCGCCGATGGGCACCTCGTCCAGGCCTTTTTTCTCCGCCATGATCGCTCTTCCCCTCAAGCCTCGTCGATGCCGAGCCATTCCTTCAGGACCTCGGCCGTGTGCTCGCCCAGGTCGGCCGGGGCCGTCCAGTCGGCGGCGATGTCGAAGGTGCCGTACTTGACCGCCGGCCCGACGACGCGCACCTCGCCGTAACGGTGGTGTGTGACCCGTTGTATCATTCCCCGGTGCAGGGCCTGCGGATGGTTGAACACCTGCTCCATGTTGTTGACGGGCGCGCAGGGGACGTTGGCGGCTGTCAGTTTCTCCAGGAGGTCCGCCGTGGCGTATGTTTTGACTTCCGCGTCCAGGATCTCATGCAGGACATCCCGGTTGGCCGAGCGATCGGACACGGAGCCGAAGCGCTGGTCCGTGATCAGGTCCTCGCGCCCCATCACCTTCATGAAGGATTCATACAGGTTCTGCATGCCGGCCCCGATGACGATCCAGCCGTCGGCCGTTTCGAACGCCTTGTAGGGCGCCTGGGCAGCATGCTGGGAGCCCAATTTCCCCCGGTTGCGGCCGGTCAGGAAATACTCCATGGCCGCGTCCACCAGGAAGCTGATTTCCGCCTCGAAAAGGCTGGTCTGGATGGACTGGCCCTTGCCCGTCCGTTCCCGGTCGAAGAGGGAGGTGGTAATGGCACTGACGGCGTACTGGCCGCAAATGAGGTCGAAGGCGGACGTGCCCAGCTTGATGGGGTCGCTGTTGCGCTCGCCGGTGATGCTCATGTAGCCGCCCTCGGCCTGGATCGTCAGGTCGAAGCCGCCCTTGTCCTTGCAGGGTCCGTCCGCTCCCATTCCCGACAGGGCGGCGTAAATGAGCCTGGGGTTTTCCACCGACAGGCCCTCGTAGCCCAGGCCCAGGCGCTCCATGACGCCGGGACGGAAATTCTCCACGACGACGTCGGCCATCAAGGCCATGCGCCGCGCCCGGTCCTTGCCTTGTTCCGTCTTCATGTCCAGGACCACGGAGCGCTTGTTGCGGTTGACGGCCATGAAGCTCATGGAGTGGTCCTCGAAGAAGGGGGGGCCCTGGTGGCGGATGGGATCGCCGTTGGGGGCCTCCACCTTGACCGTGTCGGCGCCCAGGTCGCCCAGCAGCATGGTGCAGAACGGCCCGGCGAACAGGCGGGTGAAATCGAGAACCCGAATGCCCGTCAATGGTTTGTGTTCCATGGTCCCTTTCCCCTCTACCGAAGCCGTTCAGTGAACCCGCATGGTGTCGATGACCAATTCCCCGTGGTCGCCGCGCCGGCAGACCACGTGCCGGAGCCAGTTGTCGTCGTCCCGGTCCGGGAAATCGCGTCTTTGATGGGCGCCCCGGCTTTCCGTGCGAAGCGCCGCGGATTTGACGATCATGCGCGCCACCAGGATCATGTTGGCCGCTTCCACGGCCCTGGAGGCTTCGGCCAGGTCGGCGGCACGAAGGCCCCGGTCGTCGGCGCCGCGCATCATGTCCAGGTCCCGTTCCGCCTCGGCCAGCCCGCGGCGATCACGATGCAGCCCGGCGCACCGGGTCATGACCTGGCGCACGCCGTCCTTGACCGTCTCCGGGTCCGTCGATCCGCTACGGTCCATGGCGGAACGGAGCGGTCCGAAGGCCTCGGCCTGGATGCGGTCCCAATCGCGTTCGGCTGGTGGGTCCATTCCGGTGGCGGCCTCTCGGCCGGCGACGGCGCCGAAGACCAGGGAGTCGCTGCCACCGTTTCCCGCCAAGCGGCTTGCCCCGTGAACGCCACCGGCGGCTTCGCCCCCCGCGTACAGGCCGGGGATGCCGGTCCAACCCTGCTCGTCGATGAACACGCCGCCCATATGGCTGTGGGCGGCCGGGTGCACGTGCGGTTTTTCCCGTGACGGTTCCATGCCGGCGGCCCGCAGCCGGGCGCAGTGGGAAACGTAGCCTTCCAGCTTTTCCGGCGCCAGCACTGTGGTGTCGAACCACACCGTTCCGTCGGGAAGCCCGCGGCCTTCGTCGATCTCCTGCTGGATGCACAGGGAAAGGCGGGCCTTTTCCATGCGCGTTTCGCCGTGTTCGGGATTATGGCGGAACATGAACCGCTCTCCGGCGGCGTTCAGGAGATGGGCCCCGTCGCCCAGCATGGCCGTGGGCATCTCCATGCCCCGGCACTGTTCAGGGTGCATGGTGATGGTAGGTTCGAACTGGACGAACTCCATGTCGATCATGGATGCCCCAGCGCGGAAGGCCAGGGCGTATGAATCGGCGGCCACGTCGGCGGGGTAGGTGCTGTCGTCGTAGATGCGGCCGATGCCGCCCATGGCCAGCACCACGGCGCGGGCGCGCACGGCCAGCAACTCACCCGTTCGCCGCTTGAGGACCAGGCATCCGACGACACGCCCCTCGTCCACCAGGAAGGACACCGCCCGCCATCCGGACCGCACCAGCACGCCCAGGTCGGCGCACCGCCCCGCCAGGCATTTCATAATCACCTTTCCCGTGCCTTCGGCATTGATGCGAATCGCGCTGTCGAAGTCGTGGCCGGGTACGATGGCGGCGGCGAGGTGCAGCACGAGAGTGAAGTCGTCCGGGAGATCGCCCCAACTG
>JADFTO010000063.1 GCA_022560215.1 Pseudomonadota bacterium
GGCCATCCTCATGGACGCGGCCACGGGGGAAGTGCTGTTCGAGAAAAACGCCGACCAGCTCATGGCGCCGGCCTCCATGAGCAAGATGATGACCACCTATTTGATCTTCGAGCGGTTGCGGGACGGGCAATTGTCCCTCGACGACACCTTTTCCGTGAGCGAAACGGCATGGCGAAAGGGCGGCGCCAAGAGCGGCAGTTCCACCATGTTCCTGGAACCCGGGACCCGCGTCAGGGTGGAGGACCTGATCCGCGGCATCATCGTCCAGTCGGGCAACGACGCCAGCATCGTCATCGCCGAGGAACTGGCCGGCAGCGAAGAGGCGTTCGCCCTGGAAATGAACCGGCGCGCCCGGGAATTGGGGCTGCGGGACAGCACTTTCAAGAACGCCACCGGCTGGCCCGATCCAGGCCACGTGACGACCGCCCGCGACCTGGCGATCCTGGCCATCCGCACCATCGAGGATTTTCCCGAATTCTATCATTACTACGCGGAGAAGGAATTCACCTACAACGGCATCCGCCAGATCAACCGCAATCCCCTGATCTACAAGGACATAGGCGTCGACGGGCTGAAGACCGGGCATACCGTGGACTCCGGCTACGGACTCGCCGCCTCGGCCAAGCGCGGCGATCGCCGGCTGATCCTGGTGGTCAACGGTCTGCTCAGCAGGAAAGCCCGGGGCCGGGAACCGGAACGCCTGCTCGAATGGGGATTCCGCGAATTCAACAACTACACCCTGTTCAAGGCCGGCGACTTGGTCACGGAGGCCGATGTCTGGCTCGGCCGGAAGGCGGCCGTGCCCTTGCTCATCGAGGGGGACCTCGTCATCACCCTGGCCAGGAAGGCGCGCCTGGGCATGAAGGTGACGGTTGAATACGAAGGTCCCATACCGGCCCCCGTCGCCAAGGGCGACCGGCTGGCCAAGCTGGTGGTCACGGCGCCGGAGAGGGAGCCCCTCGAGGTGCCCCTGGTCGCCGGGGCCGACGTGGAGCGCCTGAGCCTGTTCGGCCGCCTGGGCGCCGCATTGGGTTACATCCTTTGGGGTCAATCCGGCTAGACCGGTCGTGGCCAGGGGCTCGTTCATCACCATCGAGGGCGGGGAGGGGACCGGAAAATCGACCCATGCCGCCCTGTTGGGCGAGGCCCTGGAGCGCGCCGGCATCGACGCCGTGGTCACCCGGGAGCCCGGCGGCGCGCCGGGGGCGGAGGAAATTCGCGCCCTGCTGGTGGAAGGCGACGTCTCCCGCTGGGACCCCATGAGCGAGGCCCTCCTTCACTACGCGGCCCGCAAGGAGCATCTTGAGATGACCGTGATCCCGGCGCTTATCGCCGGGCGCTGGGTGATCTCGGACCGATTCGCCGATTCCACCATGGCCTATCAAGGATACGGACATGAACTGGGCCGCGGCACCATCGCCAGGCTTCACGAGCTGGCGATCGGCGATTTTTCCCCCGACCTGACGGTCATCCTGGACTTGGCCGTAGAAACGGGACTGGAAAGGGCGGTCGCGGGGCACGAAGACCGCTACGAACGCATGGGGCCTGAGTTCCACCGGCGGCTGCGTGAGGGGTTCCTGGAGATCGCCCGCCTCGAACCCGGCCGCTGCGCCCTCCTCGACGCCGGCCAATCCATCGAAGATACCCAGGCCGCCATCCGCCGCCTCGTCGGAGACCGCCTCGGGGTGGACCTGGAATGAACGACGGCCCGCCGCCGCCGAGAGCAAATCCCCACCTTGCCGGCCACGAAGAGGCCGAGCAAACCCTTCTCCAGGCCTACAATTCGGGGCGCCTGCCCCACGCCTGGCTGATCACCGGCCCGGCCGGCATCGGCAAGGCGACCCTGGCCTTCCGTTTCGTCCGCTTCGTGCTGGCTCAGGCGCACGGGGAAGGGGGCCTCTTCGCAGCCGCCCAGGAGAAGGCTGATTCCCTTGCCGTCGAGGCGAGCGATCCCGTTTTCCAGCGGGTGGCGTCGGGGGGGCACGCCGACCTGAAATGTGTGGAAAGGGAGCAAGATCCCAAGACGGGGAAGATGCGCACCGAGATCGTCGCTGACCAAGTCCGCGGCATCGGCCATTTCCTCGGCCTCACCGCCGCCGAGGGCGGCTGGCGGGTGGTGGTGATCGACAGCGGCGACGAAATGAACCGCCATGCCGCCAACGCCGCGCTCAAGGTCCTGGAGGAACCGCCCGCCAAGTCGCTGCTCCTGGTGGTCAGCCACAATCCGGGCCGCTTGCTGCCGACCATCCGGTCGCGCTGCCGCAGGCTTGCCCTGAAGCCCTTGGCCGACGGAACGGTGGCCGAACTGGTGGCCAGGTACCGCCCCGATACCGGGGACGCGGACCTGCTTGCGCGCTTGGCTTGCGGCAGCGTCGGCCGGGCCCTGTCGCTGGCCGGGGAAGGGGGGCTGGCGCTCTACCGCGACCTGATGGGCCTGCTGGAAACCCTGCCCGACCTGGATACCGGGGCCCTGCACGGGCTCGGCGACCGGGCGGCAAAATCGGAGGCGGCCTTCCACACCTTGTCCGATTTGCTCAGGGGATGGCTGGGGCGGCTGATCATCTTCGCCGCCGACGGGGAGCTGGAGCGAGCGGACGCGGACGCCGGCGAGGCCGCGTTGATGGAGCGCCTGTCCAGCGGCGGCCTTGAACCGTGGCTGGAGGTATGGGAAAAGGTCAACCGTCTGTTGGCAAGGGCCGACAACCTGGACCGCAAGCAAGTGGTCCTGAATGTTTTTTTCACCATGGAGAGCGCGCTCCGCTCCTGAACATCCCCTTGGCTACAATGATGAACCCAATGGCCGGGCCCAAACATTATGCCTAAGCGTTATTACGTCACCACGCCCATCTACTACGTGAACGATAAGCCCCACATCGGTCATGCCTACACCACCCTTGCCTGCGACGTGCTCGCCCGCTTCAAGCGCCTGGACGGGTTCGAGGTCAAGTTCCTGACCGGCACCGACGAGCACGGCCAGAAGATGGAAAGCTCGGCCACCGCCGCCGGCATGGACCCCCAGGCCTTCACCGACAAGATGTCGCGGAACTTCCGCGACCTGGCGCGGTTCATGAATTACAGCCACGACGACTTCATCCGCACCACCGAGGAGCGCCACAAGCGGGCCTGCCGGGACCTCTGGCGGCGGCTCGAGGAACGGGACCAAATTTATCTCGGCACCTATGCCGGCTGGTACGCGGTGAGGGACGAAGCCTTCTACGCCGAAAGCGAGCTCGACGAGGGACCCGACGGCCGGAAAACCGCGCCGTCGGGGGCCGAGGTGGAATGGGTGGAGGAGCCCAGCTACTTCTTCCGGCTGTCGGACTGGCAGGAGAAATTGCTCGATTTCTACGAGGCCAATCCGGACTTCGTCCTGCCCAGGACGCGGCTCAACGAGGTGCTCAGCTTCGTACGCGGAGGGCTGCAGGACCTATCGGTGTCGCGCACCAGCTTCCGCTGGGGCGTGCCAGTGCCCGGCGACGACGGCCACATCATGTACGTCTGGCTGGACGCGCTCACCAACTACATCACCGCGGTCGGCTATCCGGAGACCGGCGCCGGCGAATACACCGAGTACTGGCCGGCCGACCTGCACATGGTGGGCAAGGACATCCTGCGCTTCCACGCCGTCTACTGGCCGGCCTTCCTCATGGCCGCCGGGCTGGAGCCTCCCAAGCGGGTGTTCGCCCACGGCTGGTGGACCAACGAGGGCGAGAAGATCTCGAAGTCGCTCGGCAACATCATCGACCCCTTCGAGCTGGTGGAAAAATACGGCCTCGACCAGGTGCGCTATTTCCTGCTCCGCGAGGTGCCCTTCGGCAACGACGGCGATTTCTCCCACCGCGCCATGATCGGGCGCATAAATAGCGATCTTGCCAATGATTACGGCAACCTGGCGCAGCGGGTGCTCTCCATGATCAACAAGAATTGTGGCGGTGAATTACCCGAATACGGGAAATTTACGTCGGCGGACAAATCCTTGATGAACGAAGGCTTGCGTCTCTACGGATCATTGCAAAACGATTTTAATAAACAAGCCTTCAGCAAGGCACTGGAAGTCATATGGGCGGTTGTCAGCAAAGCCAACTTGTATGTTGATGGACAAGCCCCTTGGGCGTTGAAGAAAACTGATCCAAAACGAATGGGGACGGTGCTATTCGCGCTAGCGGAAACCATCCGTCACCTAGCAATTCTGACCCAGCCGTTTATGCCGGATTCCTCGGCCCGGCTCCTCGACCAGCTGGCTGTGCCTGAGGATCATCGTACGTTTGCCTTTCTCGGCCCCGATTACATGCTCATCCCAGGCACTCGGCTACCGAAACCGGAAGGCCTGTTCCCCCGCTACCAGGAGGAGGAAGACTCCTAAGATGCTGGTGGACAGCCACTGCCACCTGGATTTCCCCGAATTCGAGGGCGAGCTGGATGCCGTGGTGAGCCGCGCCCAGGACGCCGGCGTGGGGTGGATGCTGACCATCTGCACCAAGGTGAGCGAATTGGACCGGGTGCTGGCATTGGCGGAGCGCCATGACAATATATATTGCAGCGTCGGCATCCATCCCCACGAAGCCGCCAGCGAGCCAGAGGTGTCGGCCGGCCACCTGGTCCGCCTGGCCGCCCATCCCAAAGTGGTGGGGATCGGGGAGACGGGGCTCGACTATCATTATGAACATAGCCCGAGGGAGGACCAGCAGAGGAGCTTCCGCGCCCACATCGCGGCGGCCAGGGAATCGGGCCTGCCCCTCATCGTCCATACCCGGTCCGCCGACGAAGACACCGAAGCCATTTTGGCTGAGGAACAGGTCCGGGGGGCCTTCTCCGGTCTGCTCCACTGTTTCACCGCCGGGCACCGGTTGGCGGAAAGGGCCGTGGAGTTTGGCTTTTACGTTTCCTTTTCCGGCATATTGACCTTCAAGAAATCGGACCATATCAGGGCCACGGCGCGGGCCCTGCCATTGGAACGCATACTGGTGGAAACCGACGCCCCTTATCTGGCGCCCGAGCCCAAGCGGGGGAAGCGCAACGAACCGGCCTTCACGGCGCTGACCGCGGCCCGCTTGGCCGAAATCAGGGGGCTGGAAGTGGACGCCATTGCGCGCGCCACCACCGACAACTTCTTTCGCCTGTTCACCAAGGCTCAGGCAGCCGGCGGGGCGTCATGCGGGTGACGGTCCTCGGCTGCGGCCATTCCGGCGGCACCCCGGAGGTCGGCAGGGGGTGGGGGGCCTGCGACCCGGACAACCCCCGCAACCGGCGGCTTCGCCCGTCGATCCTGGTGGAAGAAGCCGGGACCCTGATCCTGGTGGACACCTCCCCGGACCTGCGCCAACAGCTGCTGAACAGCGGCACGGAGCGCCTGGACGCCGTCCTCTATACCCACGCCCACGGCGACCACCTGCACGGCATCGACGATTTGCGGGCCATCAACCGGGCCATGAACCGGCCCCTCGACGCTTACGCCGACGCCGCCACCTGGGAGGTGATCTCGAACCGATTCGCCTACGTGCTTGAGCCCCTGGCCGAGGACGCGGACCTTTACTACAAGCCGACGCTGACGACCCACGAGATCGCGCCGGGCGACGCCTTCGACATCGGCGGCGTGCATATCACGCCCTTCGACCAGGACCACGGCTACATTCGGACGATCGGCTACCGCATGGGGCCGGTGGCCTATTCAACGGACGTGGTGGAGCTTCCCGAATCCGCCTTCCAGGCCCTGGCGGGCGTGGAGGTGTGGATCATCGGCGTCCTGGTGGACGAGCCCCATCCCACCCATGCCCACGTGGACAAGGCTTTGGACTGGATCGGAAGGGTGGGGCCGAAACGGGCCATCCTCACCCATCTCGGGCCTGGGCTGGACTATGGCGCCCTGAGTGAGCGCCTGCCGGCGGGCGTCGCGCCCGCTTATGACGGCATGGTCATCGAGATCCCGGAAAAGGCGGATACGGGTTGATTTTCATGCCCATTGCAAGCTGAAAAAATACCGCCAAATGCTGCGCTAACACTATGATATGTATAAGAATAGAACAATTTGCCATAATATATCTTATGCGACAAGCGGAAATAAGGGCGCATACGCCTTACCCTCCCCGGGGCGTCTTGAAATTCGGAGAACCACGGCATGACCACCAAGAACACCAACATGGCGCGCCTGGTCGCCATCATGGCCAAATTACGGGATCCGGACGGCGGATGCCCGTGGGACGTGGAACAGACCTTCGCCTCCATCGCGCCCCATACCATCGAGGAAGCCTACGAGGTGGCCGGCGCCATCGACCAGGGGGACATGGCCGCCCTCGAGGACGAACTCGGCGACCTTCTGTTGCAGGTGGTTTTCCATGCCCGCATGGCCGAGGAGGACGGGTTCTTCGATTTCGAGGACGTGGCCGGGGCCATCTGCGACAAGCTGGTGCGCCGCCATCCCCATGTCTTCGGCGATACCCGCGTGGACGGCGCCGCCGCCCAGACCCGGGCCTGGGAAGCCCATAAAGCCCGGGAACGCAGCGATTCCGGCGAGGCCAGCGCCCTCGACGGGATTACCGCCGCCCTCCCCGCCCTCAGCCGCGCGCTGAAGCTCCAGAAGCGGGCCGCCCGGGTCGGCTTCGACTGGACAGACGCGGCCCCTGTCCTGGACAAATTCGAGGAGGAAATAGCCGAACTCGGGCGCGAATTGTCGGCGGGCGCCGGCCGTGGGCGCCTGGAGGATGAAACCGGCGACCTGTTGTTCACCTGCGTGAACTTGGCCCGCAAGCTGGACCTGGACCCGGAACAGGCCCTGCGCAAGGGCAACGCCAAGTTCGAGCGCCGGTTCCGCCGCATAGAGGCCTTGCTCGCCGCCGAAGGCAGGAGATGCGAGGACGCCGCCCTCGACGAGTTGGAGGCCCTGTGGGAACGGGCCAAGGGGGAGGATTGACCCCCCTTGCCGCCGCCGCCGGCCCTTCTATGATGGGCGCCCATGAAAGGGCTCCGGTTCCTGGCGCTTGGCGCCTTTCTCGCGGCCGTTCTCGGGGGCTGTTACATGCCTGTCCGCTTCGATGCCGAGATCGAACTCACCCGCGGCGGCTATTACGAGTTGATCTTCGACGGCTACCTGGCCGACGTCGGGTTGTTCGACGGCATAAACAAGGGCGAGATTTCGCCCGCCGAGGAAAAAAAGAAAGCGGAGCGCATCAAGACCGATATCACCCGCGACAAGTCGGTCAAGGAATTCGCCTATATCGAGCAGGGCCACTTCAAGGTCCATTGGCGGAAGTCGGGGGACCTGATCCGCACCAAGATGGTGACCTTCCTCCGCCGCAACGAGAAATTCCTTTCCATCAAGTACGTCAAGAAGACGGGCCTGATCTCCATGGAGGGGGTCGCCATCGGGCCTTCGGCCGCCAGGAAGCTGTTCGCCATCGGGCTCGACTCCCAGGGCCAGATCAGGGTCAAGACCGACGCCAAGGTGATCAGCCACAACGCCACCAAGGTCAGGAACAAGGACAAGGCGAAAAAGATCTATGTCTGGCAGATCAAGAGCATCCTCGACCCCGTGCCCAGGCTGACCATATCGCTCAGGTGAAGATATCCCGGGCCGGGGAGGCCGATGGGGAAACGGCCCTAACCCTTGCTCAGCAGGCGGATCAGGCTGGTGGTGTCCCAACGGCCGCCGCCCATTTCCTGGATTTGGGTGTAATAGCCCCGGATGATCTCCGTCACCGGCAGCCGGGCCCCGTTGTTTCCCGCCTCGGCCAGGCAGATGCTTAAGTCCTTGACCATCCAGTCCACGGCGAATCCGAAGTCGAAGGCGTCGTCGAGCATGGTTTCGCCCCTGTTGTCCATCTGCCAGGAGGCCGCCGCGCCCTTGGAGATCACATCGAGGACCAGGTGCGCGTCGAGTCCGGCGCGGACCGCGAAGTCGAGGCCCTCGGCCAGGCCCTGGACCACGCCGGCGACGCAGATCTGGTTGACCATCTTGGTCAACTGGCCGGAACCGACGGGCCCCATCAGGGTCACGGCCCGGGCGTAGGCCCCGATCACCGGCCGGGCGCGATCGAAGGCCCGTTCCCCGCCGCCGGCCATGACCGTCAGGACTCCGTTTTCGGCCCCCGCCTGGCCGCCGGAGACGGGGGCGTCCAGGAAGTCCACGCCGGCAGAGCGGGCGGCCTTGCCGATCTCCCTCGCCGCCTCCGCCGAGGCCGTGGTGTGGTCGACCAGGATGGCGCCGCCGTTCATGCCGGACAAGGCCCCGCCATCGCCTAGAACCACGGCCCGGAGGTCGTCGTCGTTGCCGACGCAGACGAATGTCATGTCCGAAGCGGCGGCGGCTTCCGCCGGGGTCGCGGCCAGCGTGCCGCCGTGTTCGTCCGTCCAGGCTTTCGCCTTGGCCCGGGTGCGGTTGTAGACGGTGACCGGGTGGCCCGCCTTGGCCAGGTGTCCGGCCATGTGGTAGCCCATGACGCCGAGGCCGATGAACGATGTGGTGATCATGGAATGCCCTTCCCTGCTTGGGTTCGGACGGACTATAGGGCCGCCTGCGGCCCCGCGCCTAGCCCATTTCATGGGCCCGGTCGGGCGGCGGGTAAAGGCTGCCTGGGAATTCGCTCTAGGAAGACTTGGTTAGGGAGAAAGCATGATTTAATCCGAAAATAAACGTGTGGTTATGGGTAATCTGAAAAAGACTCTCGGTGGACCCATGTATTTTTCGGCGTTAACGGCCCTGGCCCGCTCAAGAGGCCAAGGCGGCCGCCAGGGCGTCCCAGCAGGCGGCGTCCGGGGCCAAAAGCAGGGTCGCCGTCCGGATTCCATCGCCGGGAAGGTAGGGCGCGCGGCCTTCGATAAGGGCGCCGTAACCCCCCGCTTCCCGGTGGATGAGCACGCCGGCGGCATGATCCCAGGGCTTGAGCCTGCCGCCGTAGCGGGCGAAATGGAGCCCGCCCCGGGCCAGGTCCATGTATTCCCTGCCGACGCACCCGTAGCGGACGGTCCGGGCCGGGGCGTCGTTCCGCCCTTCCAGCCGCTTGGCGAGCCGGTGGCCGAGGGAGCCGCCCATGTCCCTGACCGCCGCCGGCGCCGCGGCCGTGAGGCGTTGGCGATTTTTGCCCTCGACCATCCAGGCCCCTTCCCCGATGGCCGCCCAGGCGGTGAGGTCGGCGAGGGGGTCGTGAATCCACCCGGCCCGGGTCTCGCCGCCGACCGAGTAGGCCACGATGACGGCGAAACAAGGCTTGCCGTGGACGAAGTTATGGGTGCCGTCCAGGGGGTCAAGAATCCAGACCGGGGCCGGGCCTGTCAGCGCCCGGAGGGTATCGGGGTCCCGGTCCGCCCCTTCCTCGCCGACGGCGGCGCTGCCCGGCGCCAGGTCCCGCAAGGCCCGGCTCAAGCGTCTTTCCGATTCCAGATCGGCCTTGGTCACCAGGTCGCCGGGGCGTTTTTCCGAGATATCGCCCTCGCCGAGACGCCGGAACCGGGGCATGATTTCGACCGCCGCCACCTCGCGCATGATCCCGATCACGGCGTCCATGTCGGGAATTTCTGGTTTTTTGTTGCTCATTTGTCATTTCCACTCGGGCGGCTCCGCTCAAGAATGGGAGTCAAAGGGCCCGTTGCAAGGGGAATTCCGGCTCCCGCATCCCTTATCTCCCCTCTTCTCCCCACTCGGGGAAGGACTGTGGTTTTTGTACAACAAAAGGACCCGGGGATTGGCCCCCCGCGGCGGCCAGGAGAATTTGAAAAAAGCGCCGGATCGGGCGTGAAATCAGGCTTGGAGAGCGATTTTCCGGCAACCGGAGACCAGGTGATGCAAAATTACAACATGGCCGGGCGAACTTTGCCCGATGGCCTGATCCATCATTGCTTACGGGCGGATAATCCGGATAGTCATTCCTCCATGAGCCTACCGGTGCGCGAGCTGCCGATGTGGTGATCGTAGGTGATGTGTGAGTTAATTGGAAAAATGAACATCAAGCGCTTCATCGGATTGACCCTTGGGATTGCCGCCGTCGCCTCTGTCGGGGTGAACAAGGCTAACGCGCAGAGTTTTACCCCAGACACAATGGACACTCTCTACAGCGTCACCCTCGATGAAAGCGGGAATGCCCGCCTGGGCTTCGCCGGCATCGAAAAGAAACTCAAGAATGGGCTCTTGGTCGGATTGAGCCTGGGGTACGAGGACACCGACCTTGATACAGGTTTCAACAGGGGTAATCTGGACGCCGATGGTTACATCATCTCGCCCTACCTGTCCTATTTCTTCAAGAAGATGTTCAGCTTGGATGCTTCTCTTGGCTATGCCAGGGTCGAGTATGGTCAGGATCGACTCGAATTCCAAACCAGTGAGAAGTTCACCGCGAAAGGCATGGACGCCAACCGGTATTTCGTTAGCTTGAACTTGAATGCCAGCAAGAAGATCAAGAAAGTGACCGTCGGCGGAACCGTTGGTACCTTGTACTCCCTTGAAGACCGGGATTCCTTCGTCGAATCAGGGACGACGGGTATCATCAATACCGTCGGCATGCAGTTCACGAGGACCGGTCAGGCCCGATTCGGCCTCAACGCCAGCGTCAACCTGGGCAAGCTCTATCCCTACGCGAAGGTCACCGGCGTCTATGACTTCACCAAGACCAACATCACTGGCGGGTCCACCCAGGTTTCTCCCGCCCAGGACGATTTCGGCGCGGACTTCACCGTCGGCGTGAACCTGAGAGCCAAGAACTTCACGGGCACGATTGAAGGCTACACCTCCCAGTTCCGCGAAGATTGGAGCGAATACGGCGGAACCGTGAGGCTCCGTGTAGAATTCTAAATGACGCAACCTCCTGTTTCGAATGGGGCCCGGCCGGCGTGCCGGGCCCTTTTTCTTGTTGTGATCGCGCAGGCCCTTGTTTCCTGCGCTTTTTTCTATCCCGGCGAAGCGATCCGGGATCTGGTCCGCGACCGCGGCTGGCGGGAGGTTCAAATCGAGGCGCCTCCCTTCATCCTCACCGGATTCGTCAAGCCCGGGGCCGAATCCGCCGACACCATCCACGTCTACATCGAAGGGGACGGCCGCGCCTGGTACGGCGGACGGCCTCCCGATGATCCGACTCCGACCGATCCCGTGGCCCTCCGCCTGGCCTTGGCGGACGGGGCGCCGGCCGTGCTCTATCTCGCCCGTCCCTGCCAGCTCACCACCCGGGCGACGAAGAAGGCATGCGGTCTCCCCTACTGGAGCAGCCGCCGGTTCTCCGAAGAGGTGGTCTCGTCGATGAATTTGGCGGTGGAGGCATTCAAGAAGGAATCGGGGGCCAAGCGACTCGTGATCATCGGCTATTCCGGCGGCGGCGCCGTGGCGGCGCTGATCGCCGCCCGACGCGACGACGTTGCCCTGCTGATCACGGTTGCCGGAACCCTCGACCACCGCGTCTGGACGGCCCATCACGAGGTGCCTCCCCTGAGCGGTTCCTTGAACCCGGCGGACCAGGCGGAGCGCCTGGCATCCATTCCCCAGACCCATTTCGTCGGCCTGGAGGACGAGATCGTCCCCCCCCTGGTCGCCGAGTCCTACATGCGGGCCCTGCCATCGCGAAAAAATGCCCGGGTCGTCCGCATTCCGGGCTACGACCATCCCTGCTGCTGGGTCAGGGACTGGCCTGCTCTCCTGGCTCGCGCGGGCGCCGGGCGTTAGATGATCAAGGCCGCAACTGGGATTTAAGCCCCTCGTCGACGGGGATGATGCGCTCGATCCCCTTGTCCAGGCTTTTCCGCATCCGCGTCAGGCCATCATCCGCTCCCAAGGTGCCGCCCAACAGGGCTATC
>JADFTO010000064.1 GCA_022560215.1 Pseudomonadota bacterium
TGGCTCTCATTCTCGGCAACATTATTATCAAATCGCGACCATGGAGATTCGAATGTTACGCCAACTCGCCGCCTTGACGGGTTTTCACACAGCCTGGACCCAAAGCAGACATTCAATGGAATTTACGATTCAGCAGTTGAGTACCGAAATCCAGTGTTTGCCGTACGGTCCTGTTTAGCCACCAAAAAGGATACCGTTAGCCTAGCCGATAAACCCCATATAACACTGGGACAGATTTAAGATACGAGATATCTCAGCCCGGGAAACGGTGCCATGTTCAATTTGACGAAATACGTCGAGCTTAAACGCCTGCTCACGGAGGTCGAGGCGATCGAGGAGAAGCTCATGCCAAACGAACTCGAAATGCTGCGCAGTCTCCAGGCGAAGTATGTCGAGCCGTTGAACCCGGACCCCTTCGACGTGACCTCTCTCAACGTCATGTTGCGCAACGTGGAAATCCGGAAGGGCTACCGTTTCGACCCCAGGAGGGATGGAGGCCGGGTGATCAATCTTCCCCGCAAGGGAGTCTCGAAAAAAAACTAGACAGCCGCCACTGGAGCGGATTTCATTTGAATGGAACCAGGTCTCAATTCTGCCTTTGGCCGCCAAGGGCCTGGGCGGCACGCCATCAGTTGAAAGGACAAAACATGGCCAGCGACGCATTTATTGCCGAGGTGGACAATGAGTTGGGACCGAACTGGAGCAATGCGGATAAAAGATTTGTTTGCGATGCCGTCTTGCGCGCCGCCATTTCACATCTGCCGGCTCACGCCGATCAATCGCCGTCCGAGGACAAAAAGGCGAGGCGGCATTTTGAGGCGATCATCGGCGCCCTGATTCTCGGCAAGGGCCCCCTTCATGGATGAGATGGCACGGCGGGTGCGCTCGCCGAGGGCAAGGCGCGTCTATCCTACAGGCGCTCCCACCCCATCCCCTCATGGCCGAATTGAAACAGGTCCGGGTGCAGCAACTCGGCCAGGATTTCCAGGGATTCCACAAGACGCGGCCCCGGCCGATTGAAATACTGGTTGCCGTCGGCGATGTAGACCCGACCAGTCGCCACCGCTTTGAGGGCCGACCATTCCGGCCGCCCGGTGAGCGCCGGCATGTTCCGGCGTGACTCGGCGATACCGTAGCCGCAAGGCATCACGATAATGACGGCCGGATCGGCTTCACAAAGGGATTCCCAGGTCATCCAAGGGGCGTGTCGGCCGGCCTCGCCGAAGAGGTTTTCCCCGCCCGCCATCCCCACCAGCTCCGGCATCCAGTTCCCCGCCGCCATCAGCGGATCGATCCATTCGATGCACGCGACGCTGGGGCGATGTTCGGCATCCCCGGCCGGCGCCTCGATGGCGCCCATGCCCGCCTGCATCTCGGCGACAAGGCGTTCGCCCCGGGCCGACGCTCCCAGCGACTCGGCCACATTCAGGATATCCGTCCACACGTCCGCCAAGGCGTTGGGTTCGAGCGAGACGATCCGTGGCGCGGCGTGGGTCCAATCCCTGACAGCCCGCTCAAGATCCTTGGGGCTTACCGCGCAGACCTCGCACTGGGTCTGGGTGACGATGACGTCGGGCCGAAGTTCCTTGAGCAGATCGCCGTCCACTCGGTAGACGGAAAGCCCCTGTTCGACGATCTCCTTTACCTGATCGTCGATGTCGCGGCTCGATTTACCCGTGTTGATCTTGGATTCCGTGCACGCAGGCAGTCGCCTGACCGAGGGTGGATGGTCGCACTCATGGGACCTGGCAACCAGGGCGTCCTCATAGCCGAGGGCGCAGACAATCTCTGTCGCGCTGGCGAGAAGCGTAACGACGCGGGGTTCGGTCATTGGCCCCTGCTTTAAGGCGTTTTGATCTGAATGTCGTTTCCCTCGAGGCGGATTTCATAGGTGGGGACGGGATCGTCCGTGACGCCACCCGGCTGCGCCTCTCCGGTCTTTACGTTGAACGGCGTAGAGTGCCACGGGCAGGTGACGATGTCGCCCGAGAGTTCGCCATCCACGAGGGGACCCCCGGAATGGGGGCAGGTGTTGCCGAAGGCGAAGTACTCCCCATCGACATTCACGACGACCACCTCTTCACCGCCGAGATCGACCGACTTCATCTGTCCAGGGTCCAGATCTGAAATTTGGGCCACCGTTTGAAAATCTGCCACGGCATCTCCTCCTTACCTTTGATGCGATTGAATCATTAGGTAAGCACGCCGAAGGGGGTGCTCAACGTTCAAAACCAGGCCAACGCCGATACGGTGGATTCGCTCGGGGACAGGGACGACTCCGATGCGGATTGAAGGGCGCCGTCTCGGCCTTCCCTCAGCCTCGCTCCTTGCGCCCGGGTCCGGGGGCGGTTCATTATTGGGCTACCGATCCACTTTCGGCCAAGCGAGCGCGGGAGCGACCCGGCCATGACTGACCCTAAGGACCTGCCCTATGCCATCGAAGGCAGGCAGTTGATCGCGGAGGCGCCCGGGCTGCGCGTGCAGATCCTGACCCTGGGGAACGGCGAGGCCGTGCCCTGGCACTACCACACGGAGATCACGGACACATTCGCCTGTCTCGAGGGCCCGATGGTGGTGAAAATGCCCTCGGGCGATCATGTGCTGGAGGCCGGCGACACGTGCGCGGTGCCGCCCAACACGCCCCATCGGGTGTGCGGCAAGGACGGCGGGCGCTGCCGGTTCCTGGTGGTGCAGGGGGTCGGCGCCCACGACTTCATTCCCGTGCACGGCTGATCCCCCAGACCCCTTGCCGGGGTCGCTTCCTTGGGTCACCATGGCGCCACGGCTAGCCAGGTTTCCGGAGAACGTTCATGGGGCGGCTCACCTCCCTCCTCTACGCCAGTCCCCTCTACGGCTACACCCTTAAACGCGGGCCGAGACCGAAGCTCCTGGGCCAGCCTCCCGGGCTCTGGCCGGGGAACCCGGAAACGGGAAAATCCATCCTCGACGGCCGCCTGCACCTGGCCGGGCAGGGCCGGGAATTCCGGGGATTCGAGGAGGCGGACACGGGCGCGGGCGAGGCGTGGCTCGCCGAGGCCCACGGCTTTTCCTGGCTCAGGCATCTCAAGGCCCTGGAAACCGGTCCGGCGCGCGCCCTGGCCCGCGACCTGGCCGCAGGCTGGATCGCCGCCCACGACCGCTGGCACCCCCTTGCCTGGCGGCCCGACGTGCTCGCCGAGCGCCTGATCAACTGGTTCACCCACTTCGCCTTCATCGCCGAAGACGAGGCCGAAATTCTCGCCTCGGCATCGGCCCAGGCCCGCCACCTGGCCCGCGCCGTGGCGGGAATGGACCGGGACGCCCGCCGGCTCCACGCCCTCAAGGGGCTGGTCTATTGCGGCGTCTGCCTGGCCGGACACGACCGCCTTTTGGAAACCGGCCTCGGGCTCCTTGAGAAGGAAACGGAATACCAGGTCCTCCCCGACGGCGGGCACATTGAGCGCAGCCCGTCCCTGCAGGCGGACCTGTTCAGGGACTTTCTCGACCTCAGGGCGACCTTGAACGCCGCCCACAGGGAGACCCCCGATTGGATGCAGGGGACCATCGAGCGCATGGCGCCCCTGCTCAGGGGTTTCCGTCACGGCGACGGCGGGCTGGCTCTGTTCAACGACAGTTTCGAAGGGGACCCGAGCGCCATCGACGCGGTGCTCGCCCAGGCCGGCGTCAAGGGCAAGCCGCTTTCCAGCGCCCCCCATACCGGGTTTCACAGGCTGTCGGCCGCCGGCACGCTGATCATCGCCGACTTAGGCCAGCCGGCCCCGCCCGGCGCCGACCGTCACGCCCACGCGGGCACCCTCAGTTTCGAGATGAGCGTCGGCAGGGAGCGCCTGATCGTCAATTGCGGCGCCCGCGCCGACGAGGATTGGCGGACGGCGCTGCGCTCGACCGCCGCCCATTCCACCCTCGCCGTCGATGACGTCAATTCTTCCGACGTCATTCCCGGCAAGGGCCTCGGCCGGCGGCCCGACGAAGTCATCTGCTCGCGCCGGGAATCGGAAGGCAGCCTGTTTATCGAGGCCAGTCATGACGGCTACCGCCGGCCCTTCGGGCTGGTCCACAGGCGCCGCTTCTACCTGGCCGCCGACGGCGAGGACGCGCGCGGCGAAGACGCGCTTCTCGGTTCCGGGGGCCGCCGATTCGCACTCCGCTTCCACCTCCATCCCCGGGTCCAGGCTTCCATGGTCCGGGGCGAGACCGAGGTCCTGCTCAGGCTGCCCAGCGGCGCGGGATGGCGTTTCCGCGCCCGAGGGGGCGACATGAGCCTGGAGCGGAGCGTCTACGTGGGCGACGGCCGCAACGTGAACCGCAGCCGGCAGATCGTCGTCTCCGGGGACCTGGGCGGCCAGGGGGCGCGGGTGAAATGGCGCCTGAGCCGGGAAAAAGCCTGAGCGCCGCGACATGCTTTACCCCCGCGGCATGTGTGATATGAAATAGCGCCCTGACCGAGCGGGAGCTTAGTTGCCGTGCCCACCATTCACCCCGTTATCCTCTCCGGCGGATCGGGCAGCCGATTGTGGCCGCTCTCCAGGAAGGCCCTGGCGAAGCAGTTCCTGGCCCTGGCCGGCGGCCGCAGCCTGCTGGAGGAAACGGCCCGGCGCTTGGCGGGGGCTGAATTCGCCGGTCCCATGGTGATCTGCAATTCGGACCAGCACTACTTGGTCGCCGAGCACCTGCGCCGGGCGGGCGTGGAACCGGCCGCCATCGTGCTCGAGCCCAGCGCCCGCAACACGGGCCCCGCAGCGGCCCTGGCGGCGCTCATGGTAGCGGAATCCGACCCTGGGGCCCTCATGCTGGTCCTGCCCTCGGACCACGTGATCGGCGACCCGGGCGCCTTCATCGCCGCCATCGGCACGGCCGTGCCTGCAGCGGTAGCCGGTTCCCTGGTCGCCTTCGGCGTCACGCCCGGGCACCCGGAAACCGGCTACGGCTACATCCGCCGGGGCTTCCCCCTGGACGGCGCCCGGGGATGCTACCGGATCGAACACTACGTTGAAAAACCGGACCTGGAGACGGCCACGAGCTATCTCGAGGACGGAGGCTACGACTGGAACAGCGGCATCTTCCTGTTCGCCGCCGCCACCTACATCGAGGAACTGGAGACCTTCCGGCCCGCCATGGCGGAAGCCTGCCGCCGCGCCCTGGCGTCCGCATCCTACGATTCGGGCGTCGTCCGCCCCGGGGGTGAAGACTTCTCCGCCTGCGCGCCTGAATCCATCGACACCGCGGTCATGGAGAACACCAAAAAGGGCGCCGTGGTCCCCGTCGACATGGGCTGGAGCGACGTCGGCGCCTGGTCGGCGTTGTGGGACTTGGGCGACAAGGACGAAGACGGGAACGTGCTCATCGGCGACGTGACGACCCACCGGGTCAGCGGTTCCTACATCCGCAGCGAGGGCCCCCGCGTCGCCGTCGTCGGGCTCGACGACGCGGTCATCGTGGCCATGGACGACGCGGTGCTGGCGGTGGCCAGGAACAGGGCCGACGAGCTCAAGCACCTGGCCGGGAAGCTGGAGATCGGCGCCGCGCGGGCGCGGGTCCACCGCCCATGGGGATGGTACCGGGTCCTGGAGACGGGGGACGGCTTCCAGGTCAAGCACATCATGGTCGAGCCCGGTGCCAAGCTGTCCCTCCAGCGGCACCTGAAGAGGGCGGAACACTGGGTGGTGACCCGAGGCACGGCCACCGTGACCGTGGACGACGACACCTTCCAGTTGGCGGAAAACGCCTCGGCCTTCATCCCCGTCGGCGCCAAGCACCGCTTGGAGAACGACGCAGAAACGCCCCTTCACCTGATCGAGGTGCAGTGCGGAAGCTACCTCGGCGAAGACGACATCGAGCGCTTCGACGACGCCTACGGGCGCGCCTGACGCTGGTTCCAAGTTACCGGGTAGCGTTCTAAAGCCGCCAGTGGCTGACGCCGTCGGGCAGGGCCTTGCCCCGCCACATGCCCTTGACGTCGGCAAGCAGCCCGCCGGGCTTGAAGAGCCCCGCGAGCGCGTCCGGGCCGAGGTCCCGATAGGCCCCGTGGGCCACGGCCCCGATGACGCAGTCGTAGCCCGACGCCCCGTCCAGGCTGGCCAGGGGATGAACGCCGTGGACGCGTGCCGCCTCATCGGCGTCCGCCAGGGGGTCGTGGGCGTCGACCGTGTAGCCCAGACCCTCCAGGTGTTCGATGATGTCGAACACCTTGGAATTGCGCAGGTCCGGCACGTTCTCCTTGAAGGTCAGCCCGAGCACCAGGATTCGCGTCTCCTTGCCCCTCGGCGCCGTCTCCGCCAGGGCCTGGTCGATGCATTGGGCGACGTAGGTCCCCATGCCGTCGTTGATGCGCCGGCCGGCGAGGATGATCTCCGGCTCGTACCCGGCCTCCTGGGCGCAATGCGCGAGGTAGAAGGGATCGACCCCGATGCAGTGGCCGCCCACCAGCCCGGGGCTGAAGCCGAGGAAGTTCCATTTGGTGGAGGCCGCCTCGAGGACGTCGAGGATGGAAATGTCCACTTCGCGGAAGATCTTGGTCACCTCGTTGACGAACGCGATGTTGATGTCGCGCTGCGCGTTCTCGATCACCTTGGCGGCCTCCGCCGTCTTGATGTCCTTGGCGACGAAGACTCCGCCCGAGGTGACGGCGCCGTATATCTCGGTGAGCGTCGCCGTCACCTCGGTCGTCTGGCCGGCCACCACCTTGGTGATGCGCTCAAGCGTGTGCTCCCGGTCGCCGGGGTTGGTGCGCTCGGGGGCGTAGCCCAGGAAAAAGTCCCTGCCGCAGGCGAGACCCGAGGCGGCCTCCAGCTCTGGCCCCAGGATGTTTTCGGTGACGCCGGGGTAGACCGTGCTCTCCAGGACCACCAGGGCGCCCTTCTTCATCGCCCGGCCCACCGTCGCCGCGGCTGCCCTGAGCGCCGAGAGGTCGGGCCTGTTGTCCCCGTCCACCGGGGTCGGCACGGCGATGATGAAGACGTCGGCGCCGCCGAGGCCGCCGGCCTCGGACGTGCGCTCGAGGGCGCTCCCCAGCAAGGCGCTTTCCTCCACCTCGCCGGTGCGGTCATGGCCCGACTTTATTTCCTCCACCCTTGCGGCGTCCTCGTCGAAGCCGGTGACGGGGAATCTGCGGGACAGGGCCTCGGCCAGGGGAAGGCCCACGTAGCCGAGGCCGATGACGGCGATCTTGAGAGTCATGCGAAGATTCCCAAACGGCGGAAGGGGCTTCCCTCTAGCCGGTCGCTCGCGGCCTTGTCAATCGGCCTGCCCCGCCCCGGGATAGGGCCAGGAGCGGATGACCCGCCACCGCCCCCGGTCCCTGTCCACCAGGTAGGACGCGCCTTCGGCGAGCTCCAGGCCGAGCACTTGGCGCACTTCGACGGAGGCCGAGTGAACGATGATCATCGCCGCCGGCTTCATACCTGAGACGAATCTGGCCACGGCAGAAAGACTGAAGTCGTGGAAGGCGGCGAGCCAGGGCACGGACGGGCGGTCGAGCAGATAGCGGGTGATCACCGCGGCCGAGCCCGTGCCTTTCGGGTCGAGCACGTAAAGGGGGGCGCCCGCGGGTACATCCAGGTCCAGGGCGACGGCCCGGTAATGGGGCATTGGGGGCTCCAGGTCGAAGCGCAGCTTGGGGGCGAAGACCAAGGGCGCCGCCAGCACCAGGGCCAGCGGAATCCAGGCCAGCGCCCGGGGCTTCAGCCTGGCGGCCAGGTATCTCTTCCACAACAGGCCCAGGCCGTAAGCCGCGAAGGCGACGGCGAGCATCCCGAGGTGCATGTTGTAGCGCCAGTAGGAAACGACCCTGAGCGCGTCCCGCTCGCCGAACGAGGCCACGTAGATGAGCAACAGGAACGCGTTGTAGCCGATGAACGCCGTGCCCACGATGAGGGCCAGGCGGTCGAAGGGGCCGCCGAACCTGAAAAGCGCCCTGACAGCGATCCCCGCCGCCACCAGCATGATGGCGAAGTAGAGGCTCTTCTTCGCCGCCACCACGGCCATCTGCTTGACGATTCCGGGAATCAGGTGGAAGGCCCAGTCCGCGAAGGGCCGGAGCTCGACCTCGGCCCCCGGCCAGCCGGACATTTGGCCGCTGACGTGATAGCGCCAGAGGCCGTAGAGGACCAGCGCCGGCAGCGCCATGAGCGGGACAAGGCGCAGGAATTTGGCGGCGCTGACGGCGGGATCGCGCAAAGCGGCCACCGCCACGCCGGCGCTCACCACGACGAACAGCACCAGGCCCACCTGCTTGACGTTGACCAGCACCGCCATGACCAGGGCGAACTGCCAGGCCCGCCGCCGGGCCCCGGCCCCGTCGCCCGCCGCCAGATCGCCCAGCAGCAGCCATCCCAACACCCCGCCGAAGCCGGCGGCGACGGCGGTGGCCACGTCGGCATAGGCGGTCAGCGCCACCTTCTGGGCGAAGGTGGGGTTGAGGAGCGTCCCCGCGAGCACGGCCAGGGCGGCCAGGCCCCAGCCCCAGCGGACGTTTTCCTCCTCCTTGCCCGCCGCGCTCAGCGCCAGGCGCACGGCGGCCAGCCCGAAGGAGATCAGCAGCAGCACGTTGAGCAGGCGCCCGGCGCCCTCGACGAACTGGCCGCCAATCCGTCCCGCCAGGTAGCCGAGCAGGGGCCAGCCGAAGGGATAGGCGGGCTTCATCGCCGACCCGGTCACCGGGTTGTCGGCGGCCGGCAGGAGGTCCGTCACGAGCAGGAAGCGCGAGGCCGGCAACCAGTGGGAGAACTCGTCCCATTGGGAGGCCGTCATGGCCGCGGCGATGAGCAGCAGCGGCAGGGCCAGGCACGCCGCCTTGACGGCGGCGGCGGAAAACAGGCGGCCGTCGCGGCGCATCACATGCGCCGACGCCGCCACGGCGAGGGCGAAGACCACCCAGGCGAGCAGGGAGAACGGCGCGGACGACAAAACCCCCCAGGAGGTGAAGCCCAGGGACACCACGCCCCATCCGTAGAGGGCGTCGGCCTCGACAAGGCGCCGGCGGCCACAGGCGGCCCCGCCGAGGGCGGCGAGCCCGCACCACAGCACCGCCACCACGATCATGGTGACGGCTTGGTCGCCGCCCGCGAAGAAGTAACTCAAGGTCTGTCCCATGGGCGCGAACCGACTTTCATTCCGACGCCGGGGCGGCGGCCGAAGGATCATCGACCCCCCCCTGCCCGGAACGGCGGATGGCGGCCAGAGGGCTATGAACCACCGCCCGGCCGGGGGGGCAACAAAAAAATAAGGGACGGCGGCCTCTGACCGTTTATAAAGATTCAGACCATGAACGCGACACCCTTATCCCCCGCTTCCCGCCTGTTCGCCGTCTTCGTGGGCGTGGCGGTGCCCAGCCTGGTCATCGGCCGCGCCGCCTTGGCGGGCGCCCTGATCGCGGCTTTCGTCTGCGTCCTTTTGCTCCCCGGCAAGTCCGCCTGCGGGCGGGCCGTGGCGGAGCGGGCAAGGAGCCCCATCGGGATTATGCTCGGCGTCACATTCGCCGCCTGGCTGCCCAGCGTCATCGTTTCCATCGACCCCGCCAGGTCCTTGGAGGCCTGGGGGCGGACGGTAATTTTCGTGGCGGCGGCGGCCTATCTGTGGGCGGCCTTCTCGAGGGACGGCCGGCTGCTGGATTCGTGCCTCCGCGCCCTGCTGGTGGCGAGCGCGGTGCTGATCGCGGTCTGCCTCATAGCCCTTTACGCTTCGCCGGAATTCCTGTCGTTCATCCGCGCCAAGGGGTGGACGCCCATGCCCGCGGCGCTCGCCCTGAAGGCCATTTCCGCCGTCGCCATGCTGCTCATCCCCGTGGTCCTGCTGGCGGGACAGAGGCTGGGCGGCCCATGGTGGACTCTCGCCATCGCCGTGACGGCCTGTTTGCTGGGGCTGATCTGGATTCTCTACGGGCGCGCCTCCATCGCCGGGATTCTCGCCATGCTGTTCATTGCCGGGCCGCTGTTCTTCTGGTCCCGGCGGCGGCGGGGCAGGGCGGCCGTGGCGTTCATCGCGCTTATCGCCGTCACCGTGGCCGTGTTCGCTTGGCTGCACGAAACCCGCGGGGACCTGGACCCGAGCGGGCTGCCGGGGACCATCCCCTACTGGCTGATCGACTATCAAAGGCAGACCATCTTCAAGTTCACATTGGATCTGGCCGCCCAGTCGCCCTGGTTCGGCAGCGGCATAAACGTGATCAACTTCATGCCCGGGGCTGACACCAGGATTCCCGGCCAGGGCGACCTGACCTACATTCCGGGACACCCCCACGACTGGCCGGTCGAGGTGCTGGCGGAAACGGGGGTGGTCGGGCTGCTGCCCCTGCTCGGCCTGGTCGCCATGCTGTTCGTCGGGCTGGTCCGGGACTATATCGCCACCCGGGACCCGGCGGGGCTGGCGGGCCTCACCGTCAACACCGGCTATTGGGCCTCCGGGCTGTTCAGTTTTTCCTTCTGGTCGGCCTGGTGGCAGGTGGCCTTCATGGTCCTGTTCGCCCTCTGCCTGGCCGGCAGGCGGACCCCCCCGGCCGACGGCGTCCGGAATCCCGCCGGCTAGAGCGATTTCATATATGGGATCGCGTCTCAATTCTGCCTCTGGCCGCTCACTGCCCGAGCAGGCTTATCGGCATGTTCCCACTTACGTGGAAATGCCCTGGGACCGCCTTGCCCAGGGAGGAGAGCGGGGTTCGGCGAAGCTCCCAGATCATCAGGTAAACTAAGATCATAAAATTGGATGGTGGTGGGGGCAGTCTGCAGCGAACCCGTCTCCGCCGAATTCCCTAAACGACGGAACAGGGAATTTTCTTGTGGATCAGGGTACCGTCGCACGGGTCCGCCGCAGCCTCAAATCGGGGGCCCGATGCCACCTTTACCGAACTCGACGTTTTTGGCGTCGTGGTTCGCCTTAAGCCAATTCCCGGGTAGGAAACTACTGAGAGTTAACTCTGCGGGTCCTGGTTCCATATAGTCCGCAAGAGGCCATTTATACGCAGATTCAGAAAGTTTGAGCCTCGACGACCCAAGGGAAATTTCCGATGGAACGGATGCGGCCTTTTTGATCGACGAGTGCGTTCCAGGCCTCGCAGCAAGCGTCCAAGAGGTCGTCCTGGGTGGGGAATGTGTGGTTGGCGAGTTTGGTCTTGCGCAAGTATGCCCATATATTTTCCTGTGGGCCCACCGGGTCAACCGGGGTCACGACGGATCACCGCTCTGTTGAGAGATCGCGGATGGCGCGTGAATCACAAGCGGGTTTACCGGCTCTATCGAGAGGAGGGGCTGGCCGTCCGGCGGCGCAAGCGCAAGCGGATCGCGAGTGTCGTTCGCGTCCCTCGGCAGGCACCCGAACGTCCCAACCAGCGATGGTCGATGGACTTCGTCTCCGACGCGCTTGCGAATGGCAGGCGGATCAGGGTGCTGACCGTGATCGATGATTTCACCCGGGAGAGTCTTGCCACGGAGGTAGACACCTCATTACCCGGCCTGCGGGTCACACGAGTCTTGGACCGGTTGGCCGATGAGCGTGGCCTGCCCGAGGTGATCACGGTGGACAACGGGCCTGAGTTCGCGGGAAAGACCCTGGATGCTTGGGCGTATGCCCATGGAGTGCGCCTGCACTTCATCGACCCGGGCAAGCCGGTGCAGAATGCGTTCATCGAGAGCTTCAATGGGCGGCTGCGCGACGAGTGCCTCAACGAGCACTGGTTCATGAGCCTTCCCGCGGCCCGCACGATCATCGAGGCTTGGCGGGACGACTACAATGCCGTTCGGCCCCACAGTGCCTTGGGCAAC
>JADFTO010000065.1 GCA_022560215.1 Pseudomonadota bacterium
CCGGCGCAGCACGTAGTGCAGGATGCCGCCGTGCAGGTAGTAATCGACCTCGTCCAGGGTATCGATGCGGCATAGCAACGTTATGTCTTCGCTGGTGCCGTCGGCGCGGGTGATGGTCGCCTTCACGTCCATGCCCTGCTTGATCCCGTCCTTGAGGCCGGTGATGTCCCATATCTCGGTGCCGTCCAATTTAAGCGTCTTGCGGGTCTGGCCGTCCTTGAATTCCAACGGCATCAGGCCCATGCCGATCAGGTTGGAACGGTGGATGCGCTCGAAGCTTTCGACGATCACCGCCTTGACGCCGAGCAGCAGGGTCCCCTTGGCGGCCCAGTCGCGCGATGACCCGGTGCCGTATTCCTTGCCGCCGACGACCACCAGCGGCACGCCTTCGTCCTTGTAGCGCATGGCGATCTCGTACACCGAACCCTCGTCGCCGGACGGGTAATGCCTGGAATAGCCGCCTTCGATCTTGGGCACCATTTCGTTCCTGATGCGGAGGTTGCCGAAGGTGCCGCGCACCATCACCTCGTGGTTGCCGCGCCGCGATCCGAAGGAATTGAAATCCTCCGGCCGGATTTGGTATCCGAGCAGGTATTCGCCGGCCGGGCTGTCCTTTTGGATGGCGCCGGCGGGGCTGATGTGATCCGTGGTCACCGAATCCCCCAAAATCAGCAACGGCCGTGCGCCGATGATGTCCTCGGGCGGCGAAGGCTCGGGCTTCATGTCCTCGAAATAAGGCGGATGCTTGACGTAGGTGGATTCCGGCCAGTCGAAGATGCCGCCGCCCCCGGACCCGATGGCCTTCCAGGCCTCGGTCCCTTCGTAAACATTTGCATAGCGCGTCTCGAACATCTCCTGGCCGAGGCATTCCGAAACCGTGTCGGCGACTTCCTTGTTGGTCGGCCAGATGTCCTTCAGGTACACCGGCTCTCCGTCGTCGCCCTTGCCCAGGGGATCGTTGTAGAGGTCCCGGGTCATGGAGCCGGCCAGCGCGTAGGCCACCACCAGGGGCGGCGAGGCCAGGTAGTTGGCCCGCACGTGGGGGCTGATGCGGCCCTCGAAGTTGCGGTTGCCCGAGAGCACGGCGGTGGCCATGAGGTCGCCCAGCTCGATGGCATCGGCGATGGGCTCGGCCAGGGGGCCCGAGTTGCCGATGCACGTCGTGCAGCCGAAACCGGCGATGTTGAAGCCGAGCCGGTCCAGGGGGTCCTGGAGTCCCGCCTCTTGCAGGTAGTCGGCCACCACCTGGGAGCCCGGCGCCAGGGACGTCTTCACCCAGGGCTTGACTCGCAGGCCTTTTGCAACGGCGTTCCTGGCCACCAGCCCCGCCCCCACCAGGACCGACGGGTTCGACGTGTTGGTGCAGCTGGTGATGGCGGCGATCACCACGTCGCCGTCGCGCAAGGCGTAGTCCTCGCCCTCGACGGGGACGGCCCGGGGCTCCGGCGCCGCCTCCTTCAGGGCAGCGGAAAAGGCCGGCGCGGCGTCCTTGAGCTCGATCCTGTCCTGGGGCCGCTTGGGCCCGGAGATGCAGCTCCCCACCGTGGACATGTCCAGCCCGATGGTGTCGGTGAACTCCGGGGCCGGGCTTGCCGCCTGGCGCCACATGCCCTGGGTCTTGGCGTAGGTTTCCACCAGGGCCACCCGGTCCGGGTCGCGCGCCGTCATCTTCAGGTAGCGGATGGTCTCGGCGTCGATGGGGAAGAAGCCGCAGGTGGCGCCGTATTCCGGCGCCATGTTGGCGATGGTGGCCCGGTCGGGCAGGGACAGGGTGTCCAGGCCGGGGCCGAAGAACTCCACGAACTTGCCGACCACGCCCAAGTTCCTCAGCTTCTCGACCACGGTGAGGACCAGGTCGGTGGCCGTGGTCCCTTCCTTGAGCTCGCCCTCCAGGCAAAAACCGATCACGTCGGGCACCAGCATGGAGATGGGCTGGCCGAGCATGACCGCCTCGGCCTCGATGCCGCCGACGCCCCAGCCCAGCACCGCCAGGGCGTTGACCATGGTGGTGTGGCTGTCGGTGCCGACCAGGGTGTCGGGATAGGCCACCAGGCCGTCTTCGCCGCCGGTCCACACCACCTGGGCCAGATACTCGATGTTGACCTGGTGGCAGATGCCGGTGCCCGGCGGCACCACCCGGAAATTGTCGAAGGACTGCTGGCCCCAGCGCAGGAATTCGTAGCGTTCCTGGTTGCGTTGGAATTCCAGCTCCACGTTGCGCTTCATGGCGTCGCCGGTGCCGTAGAAGTCGACGGACACCGAATGGTCCACGACCAGGTCCACGGGCGTCAGCGGATTGATCTTTCTCGGATCCCCCCCCCTTTCGGCCATGGCGTCGCGCATGGCGGCCAGGTCGACCAGGGCGGGAACGCCGGTGAAGTCCTGCATGAGGATGCGGGCCGGCCGGAAGGCGATCTCGTGCCCGGTGTCGTGGCTCGCCACCGCGCGCACGTCGTCCACGGTGACCGTGCGCCCGTCCTCCCAGCGCAGCAGGTTTTCCAGCAGCACCTTCAGGGAATAGGGCAGGCGGTCGATGTCGCCGAGGCCGGCGGCCTCGCGGAGGGAGTAGTAGGTGTATTCCTTGCCGCCCGATACCAGGGTCCGGCGCGTGTTCAGGGTGTCCTGGCCGAATTCGCTCATGGTCGTCTCCATACAAGGTTCTTGAGCGCCATATTAACTTCAATCGCCGTCCAAGTATCAATCTCCGTTCACGGAAAGGTGAGCCGGGGGCGTCTTCCCCCGGGGGTGGTATTTTAATATAGGGAGTCCGGACACGGACCGTCCCGTACATTTCCGATTGTTTGAGGACCCATGACTTCCTTCGCCCTCCCCTGGATCGTTTTGATCGGATACTGCGCCTTGGTCTGGCGCCTGGCCCCGTCCGCCGTCACCACGGGCGGGTTTTTCGGCGGCACCAGCCGCAAGGGCGCCCGGCCCGGCCTCTGGCTTCTGGTGGCCAGCGCCGCCATCACCTGGATCTTCGCCAAGTCCATCTCCAACTCGGCCGGCCTCGCTTACGCCTTCGGCGTCACCGGCGCGGTGGGCTACGCGCTCTATTACTTGAGCTTCGTCACCGCCGGCGTCGCCATCTACCTGATCCGCACCCGGGGCGGGGACAAATCCCTGCCCGCCTTCCTGGTGCGCAAGTACGGGGCCCTTTGCGCGCGCCTGTTCCTGGTCGCCATCGCCATCCGCCTGTTCAACGAGGTCTGGTCCAACTCCAAGGTGGCGGGGCTCTACTTCGGCGCCGAGGGCAGCACCGGTTACTGGATGGCCGTGTTCGTGGTCACCGCCTTCACGGTTGCCTACAGCTGGCGCGCCGGCTTGCGCGGTTCCATCCTCACCGACGGGGCGCAGATGATTTTGGCCGCCCTTCTGCTCGGCGGCGTGCTGGCCTTCATCGCCCCCGAGATGGCCGCCGCCGGGCTGCCCCGGGTGCCCGACGCCACCCGCCTCGCCGGGCTCACCTTCGCCGGCCTGGCCCTGGTGCAGGCGCTGAGCTACCCCTTCCACGACCCGGTGCTGACCGACCGGGGCTTCATCACCGATCCGAAAGTCATGCTCAAGGGGTTCCTGCTCGCCGGCCTGATCGCGGGGGGCTTCATCTTCCTCTTCGGCTTCGTCGGCCTTTACGCGCTGGGCCAGGGGATTGCCGGCAATCCCGTGCTCTCCGTTCCCGCCAGCTTCGGCCTGCCCCTGATGCTCATGGTCAACGCCATCATGCTGACATCCGCCGGCTCGACCCTGGATTCCACCTTCGCCAGCACCGCCAAGTTATCCGCCCGCGACTGGGCCGGCGAAGGCGGCCGGCCCGGGGCCGCTTCCATGCGCTTCGGCCGGGGCGCCATGGTCTTCATCGCGGTGTTCGGCAACCTGCCCCTGCTCGGCATCTACATGGGCGACCAGGTGGGTCCGGCGATCATCGCCGCCACCACCATCAGCGGCACCATGGTGATGGGGCTGGCGCCCATTTTCCTGCTCTCCTTCCTTCCCGGGGCCGGGCGGCTCGCCTTCCACCTGGCCTTCTGGCCGGGCCTGGTCCTCGGCGTCCTGGTGACCCTGGAAGGGGTCTTCGGGGTCGAGATCTTCCCCGCCTGGGTGGACGTGGGCTGGGGCAAGTACGCCGACGACCTGGGCGTCAATCTCTATGGCCTCGGCCTGTGCACGGCGGGCTTCGTCGCGGGCTGCCTGTGGGGCCGCCGAAGGGCGCTGTCCTAGTTAGGACAGTACCCGCTCACGCATATTCCTTGGTGTTCTCGTCGAGGGTTTTTAGCAGCCAAGCATTGAGGCTCATGCCCGCCGCCGACGCGGCAATGTGGAGGCGCTTGTGCAGTTCCGGGGTGGCGCGGACCAGGAATCTTCCGCTAAGTGGTCTTTCCGGTTTTTCGCCTCGTTCGGCACAAAATTCAAGGTAGTCGTCAACGGAAGCGTGGAACTCCGAGACCACGTTTTCGGCATTATCGGCCTGGAAGGTGATGACATCCCGCGTGTTCATAACTTCACCGTGCAAGACACCACCATCTTCGTCAAACTCCACCGAAGCGTAATAGCCCTTATATTTAAGCATGGTTTCAGTCCTCCTGATCCGGCGTTACGCCTGCCGTTACGAGAAAGCGGCGCACGGCCTTGACGGCCCCTTTATCAGTCTCCTTTTCGGGATGCGGGCGATGAAAAATAGCCCGCACGTCATTAAGATACACCCGCACCCTGGAGCCCTTGCCTTTTGATATGTCGGCCCCAACGGCCGCCAGCATTTTCTCGATGTTGGTCCACTTGATGGAAGCCAACACCGGATCGGTGAAAACATCGGCAAGTGTGGCTTTCTGTTTCGAGTTCATTTAAGGAATGATATCATATTATGGTATCAATATCCACGACAAAAGATGATAAGTTGTGACGAGAGAAAAAACCTGGACCGCAATGTCGCGCGTCCTCGAAGAGACGGATTGTCCTGTCCCAAGCTCGGATTTGTACGATCGAGGCTATGGCGACGTGGGGATCGATTTCCTCACTGTCACTCGGCAGGCCGATAACATCATCACCAATCCGCCCGGCGTTGAAGTGAAAGGAACCGGAACCACAGCCTATGCGTGGTTCGTTTGGGACAAGGACGCGCCGAATGGAACTGAACTGCGCTGGTTTAAGCCAGGGTATAAGGCGCGCTACGCTTCATGACCTAGAGCCCGACAATTTGCTGCCACAACTCCTCATTCGGTCGAGTCTGAGAAGGCTGCAAATCTCCTGGCGTGAGATTGATATAGCCGGGAATTTCTTGCTTAAGATCGTGGGTTGATATTTCTCCGCCGGGACGATTCGCCGCGATGCGTAGGGCGGAAATCGCGATCTCGCCCTCGGAGGTGCGCCCAGGTAAGTTGCGAGACATCTCACCCTCCAAAAGTCAGAGGACGTAAAATGTTCGACACCCACAAATTGTGCGAATCTTAATTTTTTGTGTACTCGTGTCCTAACTTGAAATTCTAGATGTCCTAATTAGGACAGCACCCGCCGAAGGGTCCCATAATGTCGCCACATTTTAGTTCTTTAATATACGCAGATGTCGTTCCAGACATCACCAGAGACCCCCTCTCTGGTCCCCTACTACGGCAACGTGAAGCCGATACTGGCGGCCGGGACACGTCCCGGCCGCTTTTTTGTTCATCCCCTTTGCTGCCTCGGCTTCATTTTTGACCCCGTATGCCCTACCTTGCCGGCTCCCTTTGGGCCTGGATAATCCATGGAAAATTTCTGCGGTCAGGCGCTGACCTGCGCACGCGGCGGGCGGACGGTGTTCAGCGGCCTCGATTTCACCCTCGAGGCCGGCGGCGCCCTGGTGCTGAGCGGCCCCAACGGCAGCGGCAAGACCAGCCTGCTGCGCCTGATGGCGGGCCTTCTCGAGCCGGCCGCCGGGGCCATCACCTGGGGCGGCGCCTGCATCGCCGACGACCCGGAAGCCCACAACGGCCGGCTCCACTACGTCGGCCACCAGGACGCGGTCAAGCCCATGTTGAGCGTTGCCGAGAACCTGGCCTTCTGGGCCGGGCTGAGGGCGGAATCGGCGCCCGGGTTCGGCGTCCGCGCGGCCTTGGAGGCCTTCGGCATCCCGCACTTGGCCCAGGTCCCGGGTCGCTTCCTGTCGGCGGGGCAGAAGCGCCGGGTGGCGCTCGGCCGCCTGCTCGGCGCGCCGGCGCCGCTCTGGCTCCTGGACGAGCCGGCGACGTCGCTGGACGCCGCCGCCGAAGCCGCCCTGGTGGACGCCATCGGCCGCCACCGGGAAGGGGGCGGCAGGGTGGTGGTCTGCTCCCACGGCGAGCTGCCCTTGGAGGGGGCGAAGGGTGTGGCCCTCGACCGCTTCCAGGCCGGGGAGGGCGCGGGTTGAGGCGCTTCCCGCTCATGATCGGCCGCGAGCTGCGCCTGGCCTTGCGCCAGGGCATGGACAGCCTGACGGTGGTGATGTTCTTCGTGCTGGCGGTGGTGCTCTTTCCCTTCGGCGTCGGGCCCGACCCGGTGGTGCTGGCGCGCATCGCCGCCGGGGTCATCTGGGTGTCGGCCCTGCTGGCCTCCATGCTGTCCCTGGAGAGACTGTTCCAGACCGACTTCGAGGACGGCAGCCTGGAGCTCCTGGCCCTTTCGCCCATGATGCCCGAGGCAATGGTCCTGGCCAAGGTGGCCGCCCATTGGCTGACCACGGGCCTGCCCCTGATCGTGGCCGCGCCGCTGTTGGCCGTGCTGCTCAACATGAGCGGCGACGGCTTCCTTGTCCTGATCGCCGCGCTGGCGCTGGGCACGCCGACCCTGAGCCTCATCGGCGCCGTCGGCGCGGCCCTGATCCTGGGCTCCAGGCGGGGCGGCGTGCTGCTGTCGCTTGTCGTGCTGCCCCTCTACATCCCGGTGCTGATCTTCGGCGTCGGCGCCGTGGAGGGGAGCATCTCGGGGCTGGGCGTGCGTCCCCACTTGCTTATCCTCGGCGCCCTCTTCCTGGCCTCCGTGGCGCTTTGCCCGTGGGCGTCGGCGAAGGCCATCGGCCAGGCCCTGGAATAGCCATTCCAATAAATCGATTGCCGCTGGGTTAAAAATTGAAACGATGATATATATATTGGAACGATGATACGTCTGGATTATCTCGCCAACCCCGCCCGCTTCATGAGGTTCAGCGCGGCCCTGCTGCCGTGGGCGGCCGCTCTCACCGTGGTGCTGCTGGCCGCCGGGCTGTATATGGGCCTGGTCAGGGCGCCCGCCGACTATCAGCAGGGGGAAAGCGTGCGCATCATCTACGTGCACGTGCCGTCCGCCTGGATGGCGCTGTTCTGTTATTCCATCATGGCGCTGGCCGGCGCCGTGGGCTTGATCTGGAAGCACCCCCTGGCCGATCTGGTGGCCAAGTCCACCGCCCCCATCGGGACCAGCTTCACCGTCCTCGCCCTGGTCACGGGGTCGCTCTGGGGGAAGCCCATGTGGGGGACCTGGTGGGTGTGGGACGCGCGCCTGACATCGGTCCTGATCCTGCTCTTCCTGTATCTCGGCTACATGGCCCTGATGCGCGCCTTCGACAATCCGGAACGGGGCATGAAGGCGGCGTCCATCCTGGCCCTGGTCGGCTTCGTCAACGTGCCCATCATCAAGTTTTCCGTCGACTGGTGGAGCACCCTGCACCAGCCGGCCAGCGTCATCAGGCCGGGGGGCCCCACCATCCACGCCAGCATTCTCTGGCCCTTGATCCTGATGGCGCTCGCCTTCACCGCCTACTATGTTTGGGTGCTGCTGCTGAGGGTGCGGGGCGAGATCATCGCCAACAAGATCCGCGTCATCCGCCTCAAGCAGGTCCACGGGGGGTGATGGCCGTGGGGTCCCTGGCGGAATTTTTCCACATGGGCGGTTACGCCCTTTACGTCTGGCCCAGTTTCGGGCTCACCGCGGCGGTGCTGGCGGGGCTCCTGGCCGTCAGCCTACGCGGGTTGAGGGCGCGCGAGGCGACGCTGGCGGCCCTGCTGACGGAAAGCAGGGAAGGGGAGGCGTCCGGTGAAGCGTAAGCACAAGCGGTTGACCTTCGCCTTCATCGGCATGGGATTGCTGGCCGCGGCCACGGGCTTGGTGCTGCTGGCGCTCGAGGATTCCATCGTCTTCTTCTACAGCCCGACCGACCTGATCGAGAAGCCGCCGCCGCCGGGCCGGCGGCTGCGCATCGGCGGCCTGGTGGAGGAGGGCAGCGTGGTCCGGCAGGCCGGTGCCCGCGTCACCTTCCGGGTGACCGATCTTGTTAAGGCGCTTCCCGTAGTTTACGTGGGCCTGCTGCCCGACCTGTTCCGCGAGGGCCAGGGCGTGGTCGCCGAGGGCCTGTTGAAGGACGGCGTTTTCCAGGCCGACCGCGTCCTGGCCAAGCATGACGAGACCTACATGCCGCCCGAGGTGGCCGAAGCCCTGAAAAAATCCGGCCAGTGGCGGGGGGGCGCCAGCCCATGACCGTCGAAGCCGGCCATTTCGCCCTCGTCCTCGCCCTGTTCGTGGCCATCGCCCAGGGAACCCTGCCCCTGATCGGGGCGGCCCGGGGGCATGGGCCCTGGATGGCGCTGGCCCGGCCGGCGGCCTTGGTCTCGTTCGTCCTGGTCGCATTCTCGTTCGCCAGCCTGGTCCAGGCCTACGTGGCGTCGGACTTCTCCGTCGTCAACGTGGTGAGGAATTCCCATTCGGCCAAGCCCATGCTCTACAAGGTCTCCGGCGCCTGGGGAAATCACGAGGGTTCCATGCTTCTCTGGGTGCTCATCCTGACGTTCTTCGGCGCCGCGATAGCGGCCTTTGGGCGCCACCTGCCGTCCTCCTTGCGCGCCCGGGTCTTAGGCGTGCAGGGGCTGATCTGCACGGGCTTCCTCTTGTTCATCCTGTTCACGTCCAACCCCTTCGAGCGGATGATCCCCGCGGCGGCGGACGGCCAGGGCCTCAACCCCCTGCTCCAGGACCCGGGGCTGGCCTTCCATCCGCCCATGCTGTACCTCGGATACGTCGGCTTCTCGGTGGCCTTTTCCTTCGCCGTGGCCGCCTTGCTCGAGGGCCGCGTTGACCCGGCCTGGGCGCGCTGGGTCAGGCCCTGGACCCTGGCCGCGTGGAGCTTCCTCACCGCCGGCATCGGGCTCGGCTCGTGGTGGGCCTATTACGAGCTCGGTTGGGGCGGCTGGTGGTTCTGGGACCCGGTGGAGAACGCGTCCTTCATGCCCTGGCTGGCGGGGACGGCGCTGTTGCACTCGTCCGCCGTGGTGGAAAGGCGAGACGCCCTCAAGGGGTGGACCATATTCCTCGCCATCCTCACCTTCGCGCTCAGCCTGCTCGGCACCTTCCTGGTGCGCTCGGGCGTGCTGACCTCGGTCCACGCGTTTGCCACCGACCCGGAGCGGGGCGTCTTCATCCTGGCCCTTCTCGTCCTCATCATCGGCGGATCGCTGGTCCTATTCGGCCTCCGCGGCCCGGCGCTCAAGGGCGGCGGCCTGTTCCAGCCCGTCTCCCGCGAAGGGGCCCTGCTGGTGAACAACCTGCTGATGACCACGGCCGCGGCCGCGGTGCTGTTGGGCACCCTCTATCCGCTGTTCCTGGACGCCATCGGCGGCGGCAAGGTGTCCGTCGGGCCGCCGTTCTTCAATGCCGTGTTCGTGCCCCTGATGGTGCCCATGCTGGCGCTCATGGCGGCCGGTCCCTTCCTCAACTGGAAGCGGGGCGACCTGATGGGGGTTCTCTCCCGCCTGAAGGCGGCGTTCGCCTTTGCCGTGGCGGTGGTGCTCCTGGCCGCCCTCGGCGAGGACTCCATTACCGCCGCCCTGGGGCTGGGGCTCGCCGCCTGGCTGTTCGCCGGCACCTTGGCCGAACTGACCGGGCGCATCGGCCTGTTCCGGGTCCCCTTCGGCCAGAGCCTGCGCCGGCTGGGACGCATGCCGCGCTCCGCCTGGGGCATGACGGTGGCCCATGGGGGATTGGCCATCGCCGTCGCCGGCATGGTCGGCATCTCGGCCTGGAAGGTGGAGAGCATCCAGGTCATGCGGCAGGGCGAGACGGTGACGGTGGCCGGATACGACTACACCTTCGCCGGCACCAGGGAGATCCAGGGACCCAACTACATCGCCACCGTCGGCGACTTCACCGTCACCCGGGACGGGGAATTCGTCGCCGACCTCCACCCGGAGAACCGGGTCTACATGGTTCAGGGACGCCCGACCACGGAGGCCGCCATTTATCCCACATTTTTAGGCGATCTCTACTTGGTCATCGGCGATCCGGACGGCGACGGCTACGTCACCAGGATCTACTTCAATCCCCTCATCGGGTGGATCTGGACGGGGCTCCTGGTCATGGTGGCCGGCGGAATGGTCAGCCTCACAGACCGCCGCCACCGGGTAGGCGCGCCCCGGCCCAGCCCCGCCCGCGGCAGTCCCTCCCCGGCTTGAGGGGCAATTTCCTGTGAAACGCCTCGTCTACATCCTGCCCCTGGCCGTGTTCGTCGTGCTGGCCGTTAATTTCGCCCTCGGGTTGAGGCTGGACCCGCGCATCATCCCGTCCGCGCTGATCGACAAGCCGGTGCCCACCTTCACCCTGCCGCCCATCGAGGGGGGGCCGGGCAACGGCTTTTCCAGCGCCGATCTCAGGGGCCGGGTGTCGGCGATCAACGTGTTCGCGTCCTGGTGCCTTCCCTGCCGCGTCGAACACCCGCTGGTGACGCGGCTGGCCGGGATCGAGGGGGTGACGCTCTACGGCATCAACTACAAGGACAGGCCCGCCGACGCCCTGGCCTGGCTCGAGGAAATGGGCAACCCATTCCGGGAGATCGGCGCCGACGCCAAGGGCCGGGTGGCCATCGACTGGGGCGTCTACGGCCTGCCCGAGACCTTCATCGTCGACGGCAAGGGGCGCATCCGCTACAAGCACGTGGGTCCCATGACCCCCCAGTCCTTCGAGGACAACATCCTGCCGGTGATCGAGGGGCTTCTCAGATGAGGGCGCTGGCCGTCTTTCTCCTGGCTTTCAGCCTGGCCCTGCCGGCGGCCGCCGTGGAGCCGGACGAAATGCTGGACGACCCGGTCCTGGAACGCCGCGCCCGGGACATCAGCAAGAACCTCAGGTGCCTGGTCTGCCAGAACCAGTCCATCGACGATTCCAATGCCGATCTGGCCCGGGACCTGCGGATTCTGGTGCGCGAGCGGCTCGTCGCCGGGGACGACGATGCCGTCGTGATCGACTTCATCGTCGCCCGATACGGCGATTACGTGCTGCTCAATCCCCCGTTCAAGGGGTCCACGTACGTGCTCTGGATCGGGCCCGGGGTGATTTTCGCCTTCGGCGCCGTCGCGGTGGTCCTCTGCCTCCGGCGGCGGAGGTCCGAGGCCCCGCCCCCGCTCACCGAGGAGGAGGCGCGGCGCGTCGAGGCCCTCATGGACGACGGCTCCCGGTGAGCGCGCTCGGGCTGGCCATGGCGGTGATGACGGCGGCGGCCGTGGCCGCGCTCGTCTGGCCCCTGGCGCGGCGCCGGGCCGCCGAACCCACGCGCGCCGAGCACGATCTGGTGGTCTACCGGGACCAGCTGGAGGAGGTGGAGCGGGACAGGGAAAGGGGGTTGCTCACCGGGGAGCAGGCGTCCGCGGCGAAGATCGAGATCCAGCGCCGCATGCTGGCGGCGGCGGACGGCGGCGGCGAGGGGACATCGGTGGCGGACGGGCGGGGCGGGCCTTGGGCCGTGGCCGTGGTC
>JADFTO010000258.1 GCA_022560215.1 Pseudomonadota bacterium
TGCGCAGCGAATACCTCCTGCCCGTGGAGGGATTGAACAAGGTTTCGGGCCAGCCCTTCAGGATCGCCGAACTGGAAGCGGCGATCCGCTCCCGCATGGAGGAATGACATGGACGTGGCCGCCAAACCGGCGCCCCCCGCCGCCAAGGACTATGCCACGGGACAAGAGGTGCGCTGGTGCCCGGGATGCGGCGATTACGCCATCCTCAAGGCGGTGCGCGAGACCCTGGCCCGCGCCGGCTCCCTTAAGGAGAACACCGTCTTCGTCTCGGGCATAGGCTGCGCCGCCCGCCTTCCCTTTTACATGGCCACTTACGGGTTCCACACCATCCACGGCAGGGCGCCGTCCATCGCCACCGGCATCAAGCTCGCCAACCCGGAGCTCGACGTGTGGGTGATCTCCGGCGACGGCGATGCCTTTTCCATCGGCGGCAACCACTTCCTGCACGTGCTCAGGCGCAACGTGAACCTGCAGATCCTGGTCTTCAACAACGAGGTCTACGGGTTGACCAAGGGGCAGTATTCCCCGACCTCGCGGACCGGCATGCGCACCCCGTCCACGCCCATGGGCTCGCTGGACTATCCCGTATCGGGCGCCGCCCTCGCGCTCGGCGCCGGCGCCAGGTTCGTGGCCCGCTCGGTGGACACCCTGAAGCGGCACCTGCCCGACGTCCTGGAGCGGGCCCACCGGAATATCGGCGCCTCGTTCGTCGAGATCTTCCAGAACTGCATCGTCTACAACGACAATGTCTTCGCCGATTTCACCGACAGGGAAGTGGCGGACGATAAGCAGATACACGTCCAGCACGGCCGCCCCCTGGTCTTCGGAAAGGACGGCACCCGTGGCCTCAGGCTCAAGCCCGGCGCCATCGAACTCGAGGCGGTGACCATCGGCGAGCAAGGCGTCTCCGAATCCGACCTGTTGGTCCACGACGAGGCCAACAAGGCCCTGGCGGGCATGCTTGTGGGCCTGGCGGAGCCGGTCGCCCTCGGCGTTCTTTATTGCGACCCGGTCCCCAGCTACGAGAGCCTGGTTCATGCCCAGGTCGAGGAAGCCAAAACCGAAACCCCCATCCATGAGCTGAACGACCTTCTTCGCCGCGCCCCCACCTGGACCGTCGGCGCGGACCGGGACTGATGCGCCAAAATTATTTTTAAAAATTAGGGGCCTTCATGACTGTCACCGTGGCCATCGTCGGCTCGGGACCGGCGGGGTTCTATACAGCCCAGGCCCTACTCGATCGCGGAGACGGCTACGCCATCGACATCATCGATCTCCAGCCCGCCCCCTTCGGCTTGATCCGCTTCGGCGTCGCGCCGGACCATCAGGCCACCAAGAACGTGATGAGGAAATTCCACCAGACCGCGCTCCGGGACCAGGTGAGTTTCTTCGGCAACGTGGAGGTCGGCCGGGACGTGAGCGTGGACGAGTTGCGGGACGCCTACGACGCCGTGGTGCTGGCCATCGGCGCCAGCGACGAGCGCGGCCTGAACATCCCCGGGGGCGGCTTGCCGGGGGTCTACCCTTCCCAAGCCTTCGCCGGCTGGTACAACGCCCAGCCCCAGTACCGGGACCTGGACCCCCTTCTCGACCACCAGGCGATAGCCGTCATCGGCAACGGCAACGTGGCCATCGACGTGGCCCGGGTCCTGGTCAAGAACGAAAACGAGATGGCTTCCTCCGACCTTCCCGAACACGTGGCGGCGGCCATCGCATCGTCGCCCCTTTGCGACGTTTACGTCTTCGGCCGGCGCGGTCCCAACCAGGCCAAGTTCACCAACGTGGAGCTGCGCGAGATGGGCAGGCTGGAACAATGCGTCTCCCTGGTGGACCCGGCCCAGCTGCCCGACGAGGCAAGCGGCCATGACGAGAGGGACCTGCGGCTGAAGAAAAAGAACCTGGATACCTTGAGGGGGTTCGCCGGGGCCCTGCCCGGGAGCAAGCCGAAGCGGGTGCATTTCCAGTTCTACGCCATGCCGGTCGAAGTCCTGGGCGAAGCCCGAGTCGAGGGGCTGCGCCTGGAGCGCACTCAGGTAATCGAGGGCCGCGCCCAAGGCACCGGAGAGACCTTCGAGATCGCCTGCGGCGCGGTGGTCGCCGCCATCGGCTACCGGGCGCGCGCAATCGAGGGCGCCCCCTTCGATGACCACCGGGGCGTGGTCTCCAATACCGATGGCCGCGTCGGCGACGGCCTGTACGCGGTGGGCTGGATCATGCGCGGCCCGAGCGGCGTGATTTCCACCAACAAGAAGGACGGCGTTTTGGTCGCCGGACACATCGAGGCCGATATCGGCGGCGGCGGCAAACCCGGGCGCTCAGGCCTGGAAGGGCTGCTCCGCGATAGGGGCGTGCGCGCCGTCAGCTACGACGACTGGCAGGCCATCGAGGCGGCCGAGATCGCCAACGCCACCCCGCCCGCGCCCCGGCGCAAGTTCACCACCACGGACGAGATGCTGGCGGTCCTCGATTAGCCGCACGGAGACGATGGCCCGCTAACGGCTTGCCCCTGCCGGGCCGATTCGAGCACAATGGAGCGAAAGCCTGGACAGGAAGGGCCTGCCGTGACCGATTACGCCGGTGAAATTACGCCCCAGGAGGCTTGGGACATGCTGGCCGGGGATCCCAAGGCCCGGCTGGTGGACGTGCGCACCGAGGCCGAATGGTCCTTCGTCGGCGTTCCCGACCTATCCTCCCTGGACAAGAGGCCGCTGCTCGTCGAGTGGACCGATTTCCCGAGCGGGCAAATGAACCCCGGCTTCCTGGACCAGGTGAAGGAAGGGGCCGCCGGCAGGGAGGCGCCGCTGCTCTTCATCTGCCGCTCGGGCGTGCGCTCCAAGGCGGCCGCCGTCGCCGCCACGGCCGCGGGCTACACGCGTTGCTACAACGTCACCACCGGCTTCGAGGGCGACCACGACGAGAACGCCCGCCGGGGCTCGGTGGGGGGGTGGAAGCACGACGGCCTGCCCTGGGTGCAGGGGTAGGGGGGCGTGAAAAAAAGTCCCTCGCTGCGCTCGGTGTACTTTTTTTCAGTGGGATAAGGAGGAAAGAAGCGGACGAGTCGTCTCTAAAACCCATAATTGCGTTAAAGCTTAACGCCTGGTGTCGAGACGCGCACTTAATGGAGTTACTATGACAGAAGATGAACTCGAACTCCGCATTCTCAATGAGTACATAGCTCGGCACCGAGAAGTAAAAACTGCTACACCGCAACCCACCGACAAGTGCGCTCTAGAGTTAGACATGCGAGATGTGATCCACAGACTCACCGGTGAAGAGGGAACAAATCTAGAGTACAAGGCTGACTTATGGATCGGTCGCTTAGCTCCTCCATCGCCAGGCGTGTCCAAGGGCCCTCTTAAAC
>JADFTO010000259.1 GCA_022560215.1 Pseudomonadota bacterium
TGTCGACGGAATCGCCGAGAGCGGCAAGCCCGTCGAGGGCTTCTCCATCGAGCAGAACGGCGACATCGCCACCATCGCCGCCGCCTCGCGCAAGGCCAAGGAATACCTGCACTGGGCCAGCGAACTGGGGCGCGAGGTTTGCGGGGCCGACGAGCTCTGGGTCTCCGTCAAGTGCGGGGAATCAGACACCACCTCGGGCCTGGCTTCCAATCCCGCGGTGGGCAACGCCATCGACAAGCTGGACGGGTGGGGGGCGACCACCTGCTTCGGCGAGACCACCGAGATCACCGGGGCCGAACAGATCTGCGCCGAGCGCGCCGCCACCCCAGAAGTGGGCGAGAAGTTCCTGCAGACCTGGCAGGCCTACATGGACGAGGTGATCGAGCCCTTCAAGACCTCGGACCTGTCCGATAGCCAGCCCACCAAGGGCAACATCGAGGGCGGCCTCACCACCATCGAGGAAAAGGCCTTCGGGAACCTGGAGAAGATCGGTGAAAAGACCCGCTACATCGACGTCTTGGAGCCCGCCCAGGCGCCGTCGAAGGGCCCCGGCCTCTACTTCATGGACACCTCGTCGGCGGCCGCCGAATGCGTCACCTTGCAGGCCGCCGCCGGGTTCACCGTGCACCTGTTCCCCACCGGCCAGGGCAACATCATCGGCAACCCCATCGAGCCGGTGATCAAGCTGACGGCCAATCCCCGCACGGTACGCACCATGGGCGAGCACGTGGACCTGGACGTGTCCGCAATCCTGCGCCGGGAGATGAACCTCGACGAGGCCGGCGACGCCCTCATCGACATGACGGTGAGGACCGCCAACGGCCGGCTCACCGCGGCGGAGGTCCTGGGCCACCGGGAATTCGTCATGACCAAGCTCTACCGCAGCGCCTGAGCGGGCGTGGCCGGCAGCCTGGAAGTCTCGGTCTGGCGGGGGGCGGCGGCTGGCCGCTTCGAAACCTACTCGGTGCCCGGGCGCGCCAACCAGACCGTGCTCGACGTGGTGACATACATCCAGCGCCGCGTGGATCCGACGCTCGCCTACCGCTTCTCCTGCCGGGTCGGCATGTGCGGGTCCTGCGCCATGACCGTCAACGGCCGGGCGCGGTGGACGTGTCGCACCCATGTCGCCGCCGTCGCCAAGGGAGGCCGGCTTCGCCTGGCGCCCCTTCGCAACATGGAAGTGATCAAGGACCTGGTCGTGGACATGGAAAACTTCTTCGCCAAGCAGGCCCGCGCCGGCGGCGCCTTCCGCCCGGGCGCCGGGACCGGGTTCGCCGCCATACGCCCGGATTCACCTAAGCGCAAACTGGCCGACGCCGCCATCGAATGCATCGGCTGCGGCATCTGTTACGCGTCCTGCGACGTGGTCGCCTGGAACACCGATTACCTGGGCCCGGCCGCCCTCAACCGGGCCTGGTCGCTGCTCAACGACGAGCGCGACCTGGGCGGAGCAGAACGGCTCCGGGCCGTCGCCGGGGACGCCGGCTGCCACGCCTGCCATACCCACGAGAGCTGCCGGGAACGCTGCCCCAAGCACCTCAATCCCACGGCCTCCATCGCCGGGCTCAAGCGGGCGGCGGTGCTGGCCGCCCTCAAGGGGGACTTGTGAGCGCGCGTGCCGAAACCCTGCTCTGGTTCGCCCAAAGGGTCAGCGCCATGGTACTGGCGCTGGCGGTGTCCGTGCACATCGGCACCATCGTCTTCGCCGTCAGGGGCGGTCTCAGCGCCGCCGATATCTTGGGCCGGGTCCAGGGCAATGGGGCCTGGCTCGCCTTCTACGTCGTGTTCGTGGCCGCCGCCGCCGTTCACGCGCCCATCGGCCTGCGCACGGTGCTGGCCGAGATGACCCCCTTGTCCGGGCGCGCCGCCGATGGCGTGGCTTTGGCATCGGCCCTGGTCCTCGCCTGGACGGGCTGGCGGGCCGCCTTCGGCCTCTACGCGGGGGTATGATGAGGGACATGATGAGAGACGGGCATCCCGCCTACTGGGCCTTTGTGGTCCACCGGCTGTCGGGCGTGCTGCTGGCCCTGTTCCTGCCGGTGCACTTTTACGTGCTGTCCCTGGCGATCCGGGAAGCCGCGCGCCTGGACGGGTTCCTGGCCTGGACGGACAGGCCCCTGGTCAAGCTGGCCGAGGCCGGGCTTGTGGTGCTGCTCGCCGCCCACCTGACCGGGGGGGTGCGCCTGCTCGCCATCGAGTTCATGGGCTGGGGCGAGGGGCGAAAGACCCTGCTCGCCGTCACCGGCGGCCTCGGCCTGGGTGCGGGCCTTTTATTCCTGATGATTTGAGACGGTTCTTCATGCGCCAAAACATTGGAGAATCGGCCGATCTGGCGTATCATTTCCGCCCCTTGAAGTTACCCGGGCCGGGGCGGAGGATTTAAGCCATGGACATCGACTTGGGAGAGGCGGAGGAGACGGCGAAGATTCTCTACATCCGGGCCCTGAAGCTGCTTCCCGACGACATCAAGGAAGGCTTCCGGCGCATCCAGGGGATTGAGACGGACGCCACGGCCAAGGACGTGCTCGCCACCATGATCAGGAACATCGACGTGGCGGAAAAGACCGACAACCTGCTGTGCCAGGATACCGGCATCCCCATCTACAACGTCACCATCGGGCGCAACGTCGACGTCGACGGCTTCGCCCTGAAGGAAGCCATCCGGCGCGGCTGCGCGCGGGCGACCAAGGAATACCCGCTGCGGTCTTCCATCGTCCATCCTCTCACCCGGGTGAACGAGCATACCTCGTGCGGCCGGCGGGTGCCGGTGATCAACATCGACTTCTCCGACACCGAAGACGAGCTGCTGATCGAGATGATCCCCAAGGGCAGCGGCTCGGAGAACGGCTCGTTCCTCAAGATGTGCGTCCCGGCGGACGGGGTGGACGGCATCAAGGTCTTCGTCATCGACAAGGTGCTGGAGGCGGGCGGCAGGGTGTGCCCGCCGACCATCGTCGGCGTCGGCGTCGGCGGCACCGCCGACCTGTGCGTCCATCTGGCGAAGATTGCGGCGACGCGCGCGCTCGGCACCAGCTGCGACGATCCCGACGGCGCCAGGCTGGAAGAGGAGCTGACCACGGCGGTGAACAGCCTGGGCGTCGGCCCCCAGGGCCTGGGCGGCGATTCGACCGCGTTCGCCGTGCATGTCGAGATGGCGGCGACCCACATCACCATGAATCCCGTCGCCGTCAACATCCAGTGCCACTCGGCGCGCCGCGCCAGCGCCACCTTTACGCCCGACGGCATCGAGCTGGGGTTTTAGTACTCACTTGCACGATTTCGCGTATCATACGATCGCGTTTCCCGTTTCCTCGGCAGGAGGGGACGCGCGGGCGATGGGGACCCATCGTCAAGCGTTCCC
>JADFTO010000260.1 GCA_022560215.1 Pseudomonadota bacterium
CGCGCCTTTGCATCTCGTGGAGCAGGGTCACCAGGATCCGCGTCCCGGACGCCCCGACGGGATGGCCGATGGCGATGGCGCCGCCGTTGACGTTGACCTTTTCGGTGTCCCAGCCCATGTCCCTGTTGACGGCGCAGGCCTGGGCCGCGAAGGCTTCGTTGGCCTCCACCAGGTCCAGGTCGTCGACTTTCCAGCCGGCCTTCTCCAGCGCCGCCCGGCTCGCCGGGATGGGGCCGGTTCCCATGACGGCGGGATCGACCCCGGCGGTGGCCCAGGACACGATCCTGGCCATGGGGTCCGCGCCGCGCCTTTCCGCTTCCTTCGCCGTCATCAGGACGACGGCGGCGGCGCCGTCGTTGATGCCCGATGCATTGCCCGCCGTCACCGTGCCCTCCTTGGAGAAGGCGGGCCTGAGCTTGGCCATGCTTTCCATGGTCGTACCGTGCTTGGGATACTCGTCCTCATCGACCACGGTGTCGCCCCGCCTCGACGGGATGGTGACGCTTACCAGCTCGTCCTTGAAGCGGCCGGCGCCCTGGGCGGCCTCGGCCTTGTTCTGGGAGGCGACGGCGAAGGCGTCCTGCTCTTCGCGGGTCAATTGCCATTTCTCGGCCACGTTCTCGGCGGTGATGCCCATGTGGTAGCCGTTGAAGGCTTCCCAGAGGCTGTCCTTGATCATGGTGTCGAGGATTTGCGCGTCGCCCATCTTGACGCCGCCGCGCAGGTGGATGCAGTGGGGCGCCTGGCTCATGCTTTCCTGTCCGCCGGCGACGACGATTTCCGAATCGCCTAGCAGGATCGCCTGCGATCCCAGGGCCACGGTGCGCAGCCCCGAGCCGCACAGCTGGTTGACCAGATAGGCCGTCTTCTCGACGGGGATTCCGGCGTTGACGGCGGCCTGGCGGGCCGGATTCTGGCCGGCGCCGGCGGTGAGAATCTGGCCCAGGATGACCTCGGAAACGTCGCCGGCGTCCACGTTGGCGCGCTTCATCGCCTCGACGATGGCGGCGGTTCCGAGCGTTGCGGCGGGAACGGAGCTCAAGGCCCCGTTGAAGGAACCGACCGGCGTGCGGACGGCTCCGACGATGACGATGTCAGACATGTGATTCTCCTTCCCAATGACCGCCAGAGATTCCTACCGTGTGGCGGCGCAGCATTTCACGAAACAGGTTATATGGCGGCTGTCAGGCGTTATCAAGCCAGCATATACCGCACTGCACAAAAATATGTCCAAGGGCGATCTTATCCTATCGAAGGACCTTTTCCAGCCACCCGGCCAGGGGTTCATAAAGCATCCGGGGGGCGCCGCCGCCCACCACCATGCCCACGTGGCCGGCGGCCAGTTGCCAGCGTTCGGCCCCCTCCAAGGCATCGGCCAGGGCCGCGGCGGAAGCCGGCGGCACGATCCGGTCGGGGCCGGGAATGATCACCAGCGAAGGCGCTTCGACCTCGGCCGGCAGGACCGCCCTGCCCTGGACCCGCCAGGCCAGGCGCTGAGGCGTATTGTCCACGTACCAGCCGAGCAGGCATTCACGGGCCACCGGCCCGGCCAGGGGCACCCCGTCGTTGACCCAGTCCTCGAGGGTGACGAAGCGCCGGGCCCTTTCGGAGTCCGCCCCGTAGGCGGCGAAGCGCCGGAACTTGGCCGCCGTCAGATGGGGATCGAGGCCCGCGAACATGGCCTGGAGCACGTCCACCGGCAGGAAGCCGAGGGTGTCCAGCAAAAGGGCGATCCCGGGCGCCATGGCTTCGAGGAGGCGCGGCCGGGCGCCGCCGGGGGCGTGGAAGTCCCAGGGCGTGGCCATGAGGGCCAGGGCGGCGACGCTCTCGGGCCGCCGCTGGGCCAGGGCCACGGCCAGGAGCCCCCCCATGCAGTAGCCGATGACGCCGGCCGGCCGGCCGGCCAGGTCCACGACGGCCTCCAGCGCGCTCTCCAGGCGCCCACTCACGTAATCGCCGAGGGTGAGGTCCCGCTCCCCGTCCCGGGGCACGCCCCAGTCCATCAGGAAGGGCCGGAATCCGCTGCCGGCGAGGGCGGCGGCCAGGCTGCGCTTTTCCGAAAGGTCCAGGATGTCGGCGCGGTTGACAAGCGACGGCACCAGGAGCAGGGGCGCGCCCCCCCCGCCCCCGTAATCCAGGAGCCTGGATGATCCTTCGCACCAGACCCGGGGCGCCTCGGCCCGCCGCCGCCGTTGGGGATGGCGGCGATAGGCGACGACGCCGTCCGCAAAGGCGGCCATGCGGCGCCGCGATTCCCTGTCCAGGGCGGCGGCGAAGGCGTCAGGATCGACGGCGTTTAGTCTTGCCCTGACGCCCGCCGCCTGGGCGGCCAGTTCCGGCCTCCAGGGCAGCGATCCGTTCCTCCAGGGCCCCAACGCGGCCAGCGAGCTCAGCCAGGTCAGGGTCTGCACCGCCACGTGCAGGGGGAGCGGCCTGGGTCCCGTCCTCAGGGTGGGCACGGTCATCGGCATCCGCCCGGGCGTTGCGGGCCAGGGCGGCGGCGCCGGTGGTCATCAGTTCCAGGGTGCGCGCCATGACCTCGGCCACCTCGTCGTCGTCGGCGAGAGCGGAGAGCTGGTCCTGCCACAGGTCCAGGTAGCGTCGCGCCAAGTCGTCCAGATCGGGCGGGTCCGACATGGTTTTTCCACCGGGTTGGGTCCGCCACTATAGCCAGATAGACTCTAGGGAAGACCGGGAACATTTCATTGCAATGCAGCATTTTTTGCCGGGATCGTGTATGCTACCAGTCGCGGAAGCACAGAGACGGGAAATCAAGGGCCATGGCTGACAAATCCAATTCCGAAAACGAGCCCATAACGATCAAGAAGTACGCCAACCGCCGTCTCTACAATACCGAGACGAGCAGCTACGTCACCCTCGATCACCTGGCGCAAATGGTCAAGGACGGGAAGGACTTCGTCGTCCGCGACGCCAAGTCGGGAAACGACATCACTTGCGCCGTGCTCACCCACATCATCGTCGAGGAGGAATCCAAGGGCCAGAATCTGCTTCCCATCACCTTCCTCCGCCACCTCATCAGCTTCTACGGCGACAGCCTGCAAGCCCTCGTCCCCCGATACCTTGATTACTCCATGCAGTCGTTCGCCCGCAATCAGGAACAGATGCGCGACTACCTGGGTAGCGCCATGGGCGGCATGACGCCCCTCGGCCAGTTCGAGGAAATGGGCAAGCAGAACATGGCCATCTTCGAAAACGCCGTGAACATGCTGTCCTCCATGTACGGCGGCGGCAAGGGCGGCCCCGCCTCCGGCAAGGGCGACGCCAAGGGCGGCGGCGGAGACAAGGGCGACGCCAACGGCGGCGGAGACAAGAGCGGCGGCGGAGACAAGAGCGGCG
>JADFTO010000261.1 GCA_022560215.1 Pseudomonadota bacterium
GTCCCCCGGGTGCGTTGCAACGCTTGCCCGATGCTTGCCCGATGCTGCGGCATCGCTGGGCGCGCCGCGCCTGCCCGAATGAACCGATCTGCTCCCATCAAATTGATTCCTATCAATCCTGAACCGCTCTGGAGCGAATCCGGATTGATCGCGGATCGGCGATCCGTCAATCCGGTGCTCTGACTTACCGAAATAGGGCGGCTCGGCGCGCCTGATTCGGTGCCTCAGAAGTGGGTCCGATCAAAGACGATCCACTTTAGGGCGCTTTCCAGTTAGTTGGAACCACCGGGATGATTTTGCGTCATGGCTTGGCCCCGTTCCGCTGGACAAATCGCTTACAGATCCCAATTAATAGGAACAAGGGCCGGCTGGCAGGGCCATGCCGCCCCCAGTGTGTAAAGAGTTCGGCGTCATGGGAGACAAGGGCACGTACGCGACGACCACGCGGGAGGTCACGGTGACGGTGGAGACCTTCTACCTGGACGACCAGTCGATGCCGGACGACAATCATTTCGTATGGGCCTATCACATACGCATCGAAAACAACGGCAGGGAAACCGTGCAGTTGATTTCCCGCTACTGGCACATCACCGATTCCAACGGCAACGTGCATGAGGTCAGGGGGGACGGCGTCGTTGGCGAACAGCCGGTCCTGGGGCCGGGGGAGGCCTTCGAGTACACCAGCGGCACCCCCCTGCCCACGCCGTCGGGCATAATGTTCGGCGCCTATCACATGCTGTCCGAGACCGGCGAGCGCTTCGAGGTGGACGTGCCCCCCTTTTCATTGGACAGCCCTTACGTCACCGCCCGGGTCCATTGACCGTGGCCGGGACTCGACCGAGGTTGACCGAACCATGAAGAAGAAAGCAAAGGCGGGCGCGCCTAAGGCGCTCAGCCTCGTCGGCGCGGAAAGGACGAGAGTCAGGCCCGGCCGAGAAGAGGCCGAGGAGGCCGTCCGCACGCTGCTGCGCTGGGCCGGCGACGACCCCGGTCGCGAGGGGCTCCGCCAGACCCCCGCCCGGGTGGTGCAGTCCTATGAGGAATTCTTCTCGGGCTACGGGCAGGATCCGGTGGACATTCTCGCCCGCACCTTCGAGGAAACCGACGGCTACGACGAGATGGTGCTGCTCAGGAACATCCGTTTCGAATCCCACTGCGAACACCATATTGCGCCGTTCATCGGCAGGGCCCACGTGGGCTACCTGCCCCACCACCGGGTGGTCGGCATCAGCAAGCTGGCGCGGCTGGTGGAGGCCTATTCCAAGCGGCTGCAGATCCAGGAGAAGATGACCGTCCAGATCGCCAACACCATAAACCAGGTCCTGGAGCCCAAGGGGGTGGCCGTGGTCCTGGAGGCGGTGCACCAGTGCATGACCACCCGCGGCATACACAAGCCCGGCGTGGTCATGGTCACCAGCCGCATGCTCGGCGCCTTCCGCGAAAACCCGTCGACCCGGCGCGAGTTCCTGTCCATGATCGGCGACCCGGGCGATTTGACCTTCGTCTAGTACTCCCGTATAGCCCCCCGAGCCGGCTCGAGCGGCGGGCCGGTCGAGGGGGAAGACAATCCATGGACTTCCGGCCCGTATTCCTGATCGTCGGCATCCTGTTGTCCATGCTGGCGGTGAGCATGACCATCCCCGCCGCCGTGGACGCCGCCGCCGGCAACCCCAACTGGCAGGGTTTCGCCGTTTCCTTCGGCCTGACCCTTTTCGTCGGCGTCTCCTTCACGCTCACCAGCCGGGCCAAGAGAATCAAGCTGTCCGTTCGCCAGGCCTTCGTCATGACCACCATGAGCTGGGTCCTGCTCACCCTGTTCGCGGCGCTGCCCTTCGTCTTCTCCGGGTTGAATCTGAGTTTCACCGACGCCTTCTTCGAGGCCATGTCGGGAATCACCACCACGGGATCGACGGTGCTCACCGGGCTCGACACCATGGCCCCGGGACTGCTCCTGTGGCGGGCGCTGCTGCAGTGGCTGGGCGGCATCGGCATCATCGTCATGGCCATCGCCATCTTTCCCATGCTGCGGGTCGGCGGCATGCAGCTTTTCCGCATGGAGTCCTCGGACCAGTCGGAAAAGGCCCTGCCCCGCGCCGCCCAGATCGCCGGCGCCATCGGCGGCATCTATCTGCTGCTGACGGGAATCTGGGCCATCGCCTATTGGGGGGCCGGGATGAGCGGTTTCGAGGCCATCACCCACGCCATGACCACCATCGCCACCGGCGGATTCTCGACCTCCGACCAATCGCTCGGCCATTTCGACAGCGCCGCCATCGACGCCATCGCCGTCGCCGGCATGGTGATGGGCGCGCTGCCCTTCATCCTCTATCTGAAGACGGCGCAGGGGAACTTCTGGATCCTGGCCTCCGACAGCCAGGTCCGGTGGTTCCTTTCCCTGGTCGTGGCGGCGGTGGCGATGGCCATGGCCTGGCTGTGGCTGGACAACGGTTTGGAGCCCCTGCGGGCCCTGCGCTACGCCGCCTTCAACGTGGTCTCCATCATCACCGGCACCGGCTACACCACGGACGATTACGGCCTCTGGGGCAGCTATGCCGTTCCCATCTTCTTCTTCATCATGTTCATCGGGGGCTGCGCCGGCTCCACCACCTGCGGCATCAAGATCTTCCGCTTCCAGGTTCTTTACGCCGCCGCCTCCACCCAGATCCATCACCTGATACAGCCCCACGGGGTCTTCATCCCCTATTACAACCGCCGTCCCATCCCCGACGAGGTCATCGTCTCGGTGCTCAGCTTCTTCTTCGTCTTCGGCGTCTGCTTCGCCTTGCTCACCATGGGGCTGGGCATGATGGGGCTGGATTTCCTGACCGCCGTGTCCAGCGCCGCCACGGCCATATCCAACGTGGGCCCGGCGCTCGGCCCCATCGTCGGCCCGGCGGGCACCTTCCAGTCCCTGCCCGACGCCGCCAAGTGGCTGATGGCGGCGGGCATGCTGCTTGGCCGGCTGGAGCTGTTCACCGTGCTGGTCCTGTTCAGCCGGGCCTTCTGGCGCGGCTGAGGGAAAGCAAGGCGCATGACCGCCGCCGTCTGCGGCCCAGGCAGCCCCGGCCAGGCCCACCGGCCCAACGAGTTCATCGAGCTTGACCAGGTTGACGCCTGCGTCGCTTTCCTGGGCCGGCTGGCCGACTGGGCCGAACAGGGGTGATTCTCCCTTGTGGCGCCCGGCCTTGGGCTCGATAGTATCAGCCATGGACCTAACCCCCCGCCAACTGCTGCGCTGGCATCTGGACGCGGGCGCCGACGAGGCCATCGGCGAGCGTCCCATCGACCGTTACGCCGCCTCCCGCGAGGCCGAAGCGCCCCCGCCCGCGCCGCCCGCCGCGTCGCCCGCGCCCGCC
>JADFTO010000066.1 GCA_022560215.1 Pseudomonadota bacterium
CTGGCCCGCGAAGATTCGAGCGTGGTCGGCCTGATCGGTTCCGGCTGGCAGGCCGGCGCCCAGTTGATGGCGATCACCGCCGTCCGCCCCATCGAGGCCATTCGCTGCTTCAGCCCCGACCCCGATCACCGCGCCCGGTTCTCAGAGGTGATGACGAAAAGACTCGGCGTCGACGTCCAAGCGGTCGATTCCGCCGAACAGGCCGTCGCCGACGTGGATGTCGCCATGTGCGGCACCAGCAGCATTCAACCCATCTTCTTCGCCGACTGGGTCAGGCCGGGCATGCACCTGAGTTCCATCAAGCGCCCGGAAATGGACGCCGGCGCCATCCGCAAGGCGGACCGGTTCATTATCCACAGCCGGGACGCGGCCCCCATTTATGTGGCCACCCGGGGCCTGGAGCACCCGGAAAGACAAGAGGGCAAGGGGGCGGCCCTGTTGAACGAATTCGACTTCGACACCCTGCCGGTCCTGCCCGACCTGGCGGCCGGCAAGGTCGAGGGGCGCCAGAACGACGACGAGGTCACCTGTTTCATCAACAACATCGGCATGGGATACCAGTTCGCCGTCATCGGCGCCCTGGTACTGGAGCGGGCCAGGGAAAAAGGGGTGGGCCGGGAAATCCCCACGGACTGGTTCACCGAGGCAGAACATCCGTAGGCAGGCCCTCAATCGCGGATGTCCTGGACGAACCACTCGGTGGGGATTTCCCGGCCCATCCCTTTTTCCCTGGCCAGCTCGTAGAGGCGCCCGGCGACGGCGAAGAACTGGACGCCTTGCAGGTTGCCCCTTTCCGAATAGGTAACCTGATCGGGCGAGGTGCGGCCGGATTTCGCACCGCTCATCAGGTCGCCCAGATAAACCACCCGGTCTTCGACCCCGACCCCGTGAGCCCGCTTTCCCTGGAGCCGGTCGAGCAGGAAGTTTTGGTCGCTTTCGGGCCGGGCCGCATACGTCAGATACTCGTCGGGAAGGTTTATGTGCGCCAGGCCTATGGGCGCGGGCGCGGTGCCGAAACGCAGGTAGACGTCCACCCGGTCCAGGACCTCCTTGCCGGGCAAGCCGCCGGCGCCGACGTTGGTGACATGGGTCCCGTTTTCGACCCAGTCCGCGTTGGTGATGACGGGCTTGGCCGAATCGGTGCAGCCGGCGAGGATGTCCACGCCTTCGTAGACGCCACGCGGATCGTCGAGGGCTTCCGCCTCAATGCCGAATTTCCGCTCCATTTCCCCGGCGAAGGCCTCGCGGTTGGCCTTCGTCGGGCTGAAGACCTTGAGCTTGCGGATATCGCGCACGGCCATGAAGGCCTCCATGTGGGTGCGCGCCATGCCCCCCGATCCCAACATGCCGACGACCGAGGAATCCTCCCTGGACATGATCTTGGCGCCGATGCCTGAATCGGCGCCCGTGCGCATGTGCTGGAGGACGCCGTCGTTGATGAAGGCCAGGGGCTCGCCGTTCTCCACCGACGTCAACAGGATCAGTCCGCAGAATGTCCCCGGCTCGATGCAGTACTTCTCCTCCGTGTGAACGCCTTCGTATTCGGTGTCGTACATGATGTCGGACTTCATGCGGATGGCGAAATAGCCCGACGTGGACCCGCCTTCCATGGTTCCCCAGCGGTAGATTTTCCGGGGGTCCTTGGTTGGGATTTGAATGTCGATGCGCGGCCGGCAGACGGCTTCGCCGGACGCCAGTTCCCGATAGGCCCCCTCAAGGGCGTCGATGGTGTCCGCCATGCTCAGCAGCCGGCGGACGTCATCGTTGTTGATGATCAGGGTCATGGAGTCACGTCCCTATAGCGTTTCGGGTGCCTCAACGGTGGCGGGTCACCGCATCGACGAGGGCGGGACGGCCCGACTTGACCACCTCGATGGCCCTTCTCAGGACGTCGCCCACGTCGCCGCCGTTCTCGATGGGGCCTTCGGCCCACCATCCCATGGAGCGGGCGATACCGGCGAAGTCCGGTTCGGGATCGTACAGGTCCATGCCGATGTGGGCGCGGGTCACATCCCTGCCCCGCTGTTCCGCCACCCGAATCTGGTGTTCCCAGTCGTTGAAGTAGGCGCGGTTGTTGAACATCACGATGAGCATGGGAATCTCGTATTTTGCCGGCACCCAGAGGGCGCCCAGGTCGAACATCAGGTCCCCATCCGAATTGATATCCACGACCAGGCGTCCCGTGCCCTTGTTGGCCAGGGCGACGCCGATGGAAATTCCGATCTGAGTGGCCGTGCCCAGGGACTTGCCTGCATGGCGGTAGGGCTTGTCGAAATTCCACAGCTTCCGCGCCCAGGTGCGCAAAGTGTTCGCCGTCAGGACCCAGTCCTCGTCCTTGATGACCTCCCAGATCTCCGAGGCCAGGCGGGCGGGGGTCATGGGAACCGAGTCCCAGTCTTCCCTGGCCTGCTGGCGCCAGGATGCGCGGAGCTCGTCATGCCTGACGGCCACCGCCGCGCTCCGCTCCCCGATGGTCCGCTTAAGTTTCGAGTCTCCTTTTATGCGTTCCCGGCAGATCTCGGTCAGCGCCGGGATGGCGGTCGCCGTGTCCGCCAGGATCCTCAGCGAAAAATTCTGCATGCGCTGGTAGTCCATGGACCACTTGCTGAGCCCCAGTTCGGCGAAACCGATATCCATCCACTCGCAGCTTTCGGGGACGAGATGCTCGACGCTGCGGTTGGTGCTGTCCAGTTTGGTCGCGGGCCTCTCCCAATCTCTGACGTCGAGGTTGAGTATCACGTCCCTGTCCCCGAACACGGTCTGATCCATGCTCAGGTTCAACGGATGATTGCTCGGGAAGTTGAGGCGGCTGTTGATGTCGATCACTGGCGCGCCGACGGTTTCGGCGAGGGCGACCATGTTGTCGAATCCATGCGCCGAGCGGCCCACGTATTCGGCCATGAGGAGGGGATTTTCCGCCGCCAGAAGCCGATCGGCGGCGGCGGCGAGTTCCTTGCCATCGGCGGCCATGGGCGAGGGAACGCGCGCCGCGTCCTCGGGCGGCAAGGGCACGTCATGATCGAGGGGCAATTCCTGAAGGAGCGCGTCGTAACACATGTAGATGGGCCCCTGGGGTTCCGTCATCATGACGCTGTAGGCGCGCATGAAGGATTCGGGAACGCCCTCGATGCTGGCCGGCTGATAATCCCACTTGGTGTAGTGGCGGTAGGATTCGCCCTGGACGTTGGCGCTATGGGTCCAGTCGATGTGGGGGCGCCTTTTGCCCTCGTGCAGGGGACCCGTCGCGCCGATGATGAACACCGGCGCCCGGTCGATATAGGCGTAATAAACGGCCATGTTGGCGTGCAGCATGCCGACCAGATTATGCACGATGGCGATCATCGGCTTGCCCGACGCCTTGGCGTATCCGTGGGCGATCTGGACCGCCGTTTCCTCATGGGGGCAGAGGATCAGGGGCGGATTGTCGTCGCCGTAGTTGACGAGGGAATCATGAAGGCCCCGGAAACTGGCGCCCGGGTTGAGGGAAATATACTGGAAACCGTTACGCCTGATCATATCGACGATGATGTCCGACTGCCAGAGGCCATCCTTGGATTTCGACTGCTTGGTCATGGTTTCATTCCGATTTTCCAGATTTCCCGTTTCATTCCCGACAGTGATCAGGGTTCCTTGCTTTCATCTCCGCCATCGGCGCCCAAGAGGCGATCCATGGCCGGCCGGTCGACGGCGGCGACAAGTTCCGCGACCCTTTCGGCCAGGGGCAGGTCGAGCCCGCTTTCCTTCGCCATCCGCAAGGCGTTTTCCATGTCCTTTGCCGGCCATGTCGGCAGAATGAATTCGAGTTCCCTGAGCACCCAACTGTCGGCGCTGCAATCAAAAAGCGCGTCCCTGAGGCGCGCCGGATCCACGCCCAGCCGGACCCCGAATTCGAGGGATTCGAAAACCGAAACGAGATTGGCCCAGAGCAGGAGGTTGTTGACGGTCTTCGCCACCTGCGCGGCGCCGACCGGTCCCAGGTAATGGATGGCCGTGGAAAAGCATTCCATGGCGGGACGCGCTTTCTCCAGGTCGCTTTCGGCCCCGCCCACGAGCAGGGTCATGTCTCCCGCCTCGGCCCCCCGGACGCCCTTGGTCAACGGCATGTCGAGGACCCCGATGCGGCGCTCCCTGGCCTCATCATGGACGGCGCGGACAGTTTCCGGACGCACCGAACTGGCGACGGCGATGATGGTTCCGGGCGCGGCCCCGGCGATCAGGCCGTCACCACCGCAGCAGATGGACAATACGTCCTCGTCCGTCGGTACGATGACGATGATGAAATCGGCGTTGGCGGCGATCTCGGAAATGGAGGCGGCGGGTTTAATCCCGGCTTCCTCTACCCCTTGCAACGCCTCGGCATGGGTATCGAACGCCAGGACCGGGAACCCCGCCCCGGCCACGTGACGGGCCATGGGACGGCCCATGCGGCCGACCCCGATGAAACCCACTCTAAGGGTGTTTTGCCGTTGAGCGCTCACCTCTGGATCGCGGTCCTTTCAGGAGTCTTCCTGGGCGGGCATGGCGGTGACCTCCTGGCCCAGGTAGGTGGTCGAGTCTTCGTAGAGCAGCCCCTTGACCTGGGACGGTTTCAAGTTCTTGATCAGTTGATCCACCTGCCCGAAGAGCGGCAGCATCAGGCCCCCCTCCTGGGCCAGGTCGAGGGCGATATCCATGTCCTTTTCATGCCAGGTGAAGCGGGTGGAGTCCCAGCGTCTCAGGCTCCCGTTGTCGGCGGGACAGTTGATCAGCACCTGGCGCAGCCTCTGGCCGTCCAGCCCGTAACGCTTGCCCAGCAGGATGGCCTCGAAGTTGGCGACGCAGGACGACCAGTGGAGCATGTTGTTGACCGTCTTGGTCAACTGCCCAGAGCCGATGGGGCCCATGTGGTATACCGCCTTGCTGTAGCAGTCGAGGACACCCCGGGCCTTGTCCACGTTTTCCTCGCGCCCGCCGCACAGGCTGACGAGGGTGCCCTCCTTGGCGCCCGTGCGTCCGAATACCACGGGCGCGTCGATAAGTTTCATGCCCGCCCGCCGGACCTCCTTGTCGAGCTTGCGCATGGTCTTGGGATGGATGGTCGAGGCAACCACGAAAAGCGCCCCCTTCCGCCCGGACTTCACCAGCTCGCCCACGACGTCCTCCACCTGGGCATCCGTCGAGACCATGATGACCGTGACCTCCGCCCGCCGGCCAATGGCGGCGATGCCATCGACGGGCGTGACGCCGATATCCTTCGCGGATTCCAGGCGTGCCGGATCGATGTCGTAGACGAGGACTTCCCGCCCGTCTTTTTTTGCGACATGCGCCGCCATGTCGCTCCCCATGTCGCCGAAGCCGATAAACCCGACAGTCACTTTCTACCTCCAACGAATGATTTAGCCTGCGCCAAGGCGGCTACAGGGACGGGATCAGGTCCTTCAGGGCCGGGAACCATGCGCCGATCACCGTTCGCGGCCAGGGAATGGACAGCAACCGCTCGAACAGGACGTAGGAGAAAAACGTCAGCCCCGCCGAACAGGAGAGGACCAGGGTCCATTTCTCCCTGCCCTCGATGCGCATGTACAGGATCACGAACAAAGCCGATGTCGGCAGCATGCCGATCATCGCCATGAGACCAAGGAAGGCCAGCAGCCAGGCAAGAAAAACGGCCGCCCGCTTCAACATGACGCCGGTCTCGAGGGTGGTGTCGGCCTTGAGGTCAAGGTGCAAGGATTTAGTGGCGCGGGCCTGGGCGCTATCGCCCTTTGCACTGCCCTGGCGCAGGGTATGGTTGATCAGGCTGAAGGCGGCGACCGCGAGGGTGAAACAGCCGACGATCAGGGGCGTGATCTTGGCATCGAATTTCCACCCCGTGGCTTCGATGACCATCGCCAGGATAAGCCCGATAAAGCCGAGGTAGAAGACGCTGCCGACGTCGAATCGGGGCTTGCCGAGGCCCGAGAACATGCCGGCGATGCCGCCGGCTGCCCGCACCTCTCGGAGCAGCGGCCGGGCGAGGCCCCACAAGGCGATGACGAACACCACCGCCACCACCGGACGCATCAGCCAATCCGCGCCGTACCGGCTCACGGAAATAAACAGGTAGCGCTCGACGATGTCACCCAGCACGACACCCAGGATCAGCGGCGGGCGCGGCCAGCCCTGGCGCTTCATGATCCATCCCAGGACCCCGAAGAACAGCAAAGTGTAGAGATCCCCCCACTGGCGCGAGCCCTGGAAGGCGCCGACGAAGATCACGGTCAGGATCAGCGGCATGATGATGGGTTGGCGGATGAGGGCAATCTTGGCGAACTGGTCGCTGAAGGCGAAGCAGAGGCCGGCGCCCAGGATGTTGGCGAGCGCCACGCTCCACACCATGGTGTAGGTAACGTCCAGGTTCCTGGTCAGCATGTCGGGACCCGGAATGAGCCCGTGAACGAGGAAGGCGCCGAGCAGGATGGCCATGGAGGCGCTGCCCGGCACGCCGAAAGCGATGGTCGGCACCAGGGCCCCTCCTTCCTTGGCGTTGTTCGATGCCTCGGAGGCGATCACGCCGCGGATATCGCCGGTGCCGAAGGTCTTGTCCGCACCCTTCTCGGTGCGCGCCGCGTGACCGTAGGCGATCCAATCGATGACTGCGGCGCCGATGCCGGGAATCGCGCCGAGGGTAGCTCCAATCCAGGCGCAGCGGATCACCAGCCACCAGTTGCGGAACGTATCCTTGACTCCCTGCCATTGGCCGGAGCGCGAATCGATCTTCGAATCGCCGGCGATGGTGCGCCTCTCGATCGCCATGTCGGCGAGTTCGGGCAGGGCGAACAATCCGAGGGTCACCGGCACCAGGGGCAGGCAGTCCCAGAGAGACAACGTCCCCAATGTACAGCGCAGCTCGCCGACCTGGGGGTCGGATCCGACCATCGCGATCATCAGGCCGAAGCCGGCCGCGGCCAAGCCCCTGAGGGGCGAGGAGCCGCTCAAGACCGCCACCATGGAAAGGCCCAAGACGGCGAAAGCCAACAGCTCCGGCGAGCCCAGATACAGCATCACGGGCCTCAGGATGGGGATGCTGACGGCCAGCAGGAGGGCCCCGAACACGCCGCCGATCAGCGACGCCGTATAGGCCGCCCCGAAGGCGCGGCCGGCCTGTCCCTTTTTCGCCAGGGGATGCCCGTCCAGGATCGTCGCCGCCGACCCGGTGGTCCCCGGAACGCCGAACAGCACCGCCGGGATGGTGTCCGACGTGGTGACCACGGATCCCATCCCGAGCAGGAAGGCGAAGGCCGAATAGGGGTCCATGTCGAAGGTGAACGGCAACAGCAGCGCCATGCCGACGATGCCGCCGAGGCCCGGAATCACGCCCAACGCGAGGCCGATCAAGACGCCGGCGAAAAGGAAGACCAGGCGCGACGGCTCCATCAAGAGCGCGAAGGCCGTTGCCGCCACCTCGAGAACGCTTCCTTCCACGGCACTAACCTCCGCGAGACCGCACGAGGGGCCGGGCTGGCCCCGAAATTCCAATGGGATTCATCCTGTCTCGACGCCGCCCGGACGCCCCCATGCCCCCGATTACTCCATTAAGGTCACTGATCCGGGCTTAACCGCCGGCCTTGCAAACTTTAGGCTTTCTATATCCGCAAAAAATCCGGGGCCGCCGCCGGATCGTAATCCCGTCAGGCGGCGGCCCCCAGTCAATTATACCAGGAAGCTACTTACAGGTGACTTCCTTGGCTTCGACCGTTTCACCCTTCGGTCCGGGAGGGTAGGTGAAGTCGCATTTCATGCCGACCTTGAAAGCCTTCCGTTTGGCCTTCTTGCCGCCGATCATCACCTTGGTGCGGCTGCCGCTGATCTTCACCGAGTTGTCCTTGCCGCCGGCCTTGTACATCACCAGGCGGTTGCCCTTCTTGAGTCCCGTGATTTCCCCCTTATCCGTGTTCATGGCAATCGTGATCTTGGTGATTTCGGTCTTGTCGACCTTTTCCGCAGCTTCCCTTGCCGCCTGCACGATGTCGGGAGGCGAAGCGTAGAGATCCGCCATCAGCTTGCCGATTGTGGCGCCGTCGATGGGGGCGAGCTCCAGGCGCTGCTTCTTGGCGTCGGCCTGGAAGTCGGGATCATTCATGGTCGCCATGAATGCCGTTTGCAGGGCCTTGACCCGGTCGGCGGGAACGCCCGGGGGCAGCAGGAACGGGCGGCCCCAAGCCTGGCGGGCGAAGATCAGACGGAGGATCTGGCGGTCACGTTCGGTCTTCGCCAGGTCCATTATGAAGGGCACGTCCGGCAGGTCCGGATGCTTGGCCGTGGACATCTGGATGAGCACGATCATCTTCTTTTCCTTGAGCCAATCGGCCTTGCGGGACTTGGCGCTGGACCAGGAGTAGCCGATGGCCACAATGAATCCAAGCGAGAGGCGGACCGCATCTTTTGCAAGCGGGTGGCCTGTACGGTGAATCAATTGGAAAGCCCGCACCGAGTAGACCGCCATTACGGAGAGAACAAGCAGCAGGCCGATCGCTCCCGCGTTGCACCATATCGACAAGTAGGCGTTGTGAAAATCGCTGATGCCCATTTGTGCCGCCAGCGAGTTATGGGAACCGATGCCGCGGCCGATGACCGGACTTTCCAGGCATACATCCAGAGCGGTGGACCATAACCTCGACCGCCCGCCCAAACTCGTCGACGTCAGCCTGGCCACCAGAAAATCCGTGCTCCGCCCCTGAAGCAATCTTGCACCGCCAAACAGGAGCAGCACGCCGACCACGCCAAGTACGGCTCCCAGGCGGAGCATGCCGCCCACACCGCGACCCAACATGAGAGGCGCGCACGCCAGCGCCAGCACCACAAACCCCGTACGCGTGCCGCTCAGAAATAGACAGAGTAGCATGACGGCCATGCCGCCGACGCCCACCACACGCCATAACCACCGCCCCTTCTGCAACGCCGCCCAAAGCATGAAGGGAAAAAGCAATGCACCGGAGGCGGCGTAGTTGGTGGCGTGCAGGGAACTGCCACCGCCAAAGCGCAGCTGTCGTCCCGAAATGAAATCGCTGGCGAAGACCATGCTCGCCATACACCAAATTACGCCCGCCACCACGAACATACGAAACAGGGCATCCACCTGGCGAAGCGATCGCAAGTAGCCGGACAAGCCGATCGTCAAGGCGACCGTCGTCACCACCAAAAGCCCGCCGGTTTGCAGAGACCACCAGACCTTCGGCGCACGGGTTCCGCAGGCCAGGCCCAACATGGCGTAGAGGAACATGCCCCAAAATGCCCATCCCGGTACCACAAAACGCCGGGCAAGACTCAACACCAGGGTAACCAGGGCCAACGATCGCACAAAGAATGCGGCCGTGTTCACACCGCTCGACTCGACGAAGATTAACGAGTACGAAGTAATCAAAAGGAGCAGCGATAGTCCCGTGCCCCTGACAAACTGGAAGGCGATGATGGCGACGGCCAGCGTGACGAGGGCGGCCACACCCGACACACCGAATGCGTCCATGAAGGCGGCGATCCGCCCCCCCATATCAACGCTGTACTGTGCCAACATTTCGGCGCGGCTCCGGTGAGCGGTCTTCGCTCGTTACTGTAATCCAGGCGGCCGTCGCCGCTCGGGTGCCCATCGAATCAGCCAACCGGGGGCAAGAGGTCATACGAACCACTGCCGACCCCCACGCCCCCCGACGCAAGCCGGGGATCCGCGAGTCGGCAGCCGAATCGTCGCCGGATAGCGTCACACGGCATGGATATCGGTCGATGCCGTTCATCGCAAGAGCGGCGGCGGCTGGACCACCGATGTCGCCGTCCTCGATCGCCGGGACGCCGATCGCGTTCCTCTGGCATTCCGATAATACCCCGACTTCGAGAATCCGCACGCGACAGACGATAGTCGTCGATTCCGGTACGCGGACGAGGCGACGGATGCGTAAGAAACTGCTGCGACCGGCGGCCAATGAGAGTACTTGCCCTTCAAGATATTCGGAGGAATGGATTCGCTTGCGCCAAGGCAGAGCCTCCAAGCGCTCGTTCCGGTCCTGCGACGATCTAGTACCTGTCGATGTAGCACATGCGTCAATCGAGATGATCCCGCAAGCCCCGGCAGTGCACGCTTCAGAATGGCATTACCAGTAACGCTGCACGCTTCGCCGTCCCTGGTGCCGTCGCCGCACTGGACGTGCACCTATTCCATGGAGAACCGTATCTTGAATGCCGATGGAGAACGGCGTACATTCGCCTCTGAGCGACGACGAATGGCTGTGAACGGCACGAGCAAACGAAACATGGATCATCCGGCAAGACGAGAAGAAAAGAGAGTCCCCGCGCGGCCCAGGCCCCTACGATGGCGAGAGCGTGCCCTGCAATGGCTCGATTTTTCACTCGGGCGATTCCTGGATTTCGGGTGTGGGCCGGGCGGCCTGATGGAGCAGGTGTACGATCGCTGCGTAGAGTGCCATGGTGTTGACGTAGATTCGGACAAGATCGAAGAAGCCCGGGCGAAACATGCGAACTTCACGTTGGGCGTGCTCGCCCTGGACGGCAAGACGCATTACCCCGATGACTACTTCGACACGATCGCGATCATCGAAGTGATCGAACACGTTCCCGATGAATCGACCACGCTCGCAGAGTTGGCACGGATTCTAAGGCCCGGTGGCAAACTGCTGCTGACAACCCCCCACCGCGGCTGGCTCACGTTCCTCGACGTCGGCAACTTCAAGTTCGTTTTTCCACGCTTGCACCGCTTCATCCATGTGAGAATCAAAGGCGACGGCGGCTACTACCAGGATCGATTCGTTCGGGGGGCCGAAAAGGGGCTCATCGGCGACATATCGGTATCGAACCATCGACGACCCTGGCACCGCCATTACAAACCGGCGCAGATTACGACCGCCTGTCCGCCATCGCTGGTGCTGCAGAAACATGCCGTCTACTTTCCCTGCCTCCGTGCGATGATGGCCGTGGAGGTGGCTCTGCGAACGGCTAGCCGGGGACGCATCAAAAACCTACCCCGTCCGCTCGCGGCGTTGGAGCGCAGGCTCAGCGAGATTGAATCGCGAACGGGCGATCAATTGGTCATGCTTTTTACCAAGAAAACCTGACCGGTGGACGCTCTTGTGATCATGACGTCGCGGGCCCTCACTTTCTACGGCTCGGCTCCGCTCTCGTACAACAGTTTTCGCAATGCCTCGATTTCGACGGTCAGCCGACGTCGAGCTTCGTATACCGTATCGGGGTCGTTGACGTGGGCGAGTACTTCAGCCACGACTCCGGCAAGCACGGACTCCGCCTTCTTCAACCATTCGGGAGACAATGGCCGCTTGCGCGCCAGCTTGATTAGCGAATCAAGCGTATGGAGATATTCGTAATCCTCCACGCCCTCGCGCCACGCCTCCCAGCGCCGGCTGGGAATGAATGGCTCACCTTGGGCATCCACTGGGGCGTCGGCACCATCGTACACGACCGACCATCGGCCACGACTACAAGTAAAGTCGTCCCAGCCGTTGCAGGTCTGTTTCTGTCGACCGGTGGCGTAGACCCAGAACGCACAGCCTGTATCGCCCGCGGACCAGGCACGCCAAGGTTGCAGGCGGTAATAGCCATAAGGAGAACGGGATTTCGCCTCGCGGCCCGTGTTGTAGCGCCCGAGTTCCGCGTT
>JADFTO010000067.1 GCA_022560215.1 Pseudomonadota bacterium
CCTCACGTGATGGAAAAGATGCAGCCCAAGTCATTGGCTGACCTCGTGAAAATGGTGGCGATGGTGGAACTCCAGTAGGGGAATACCCATAGAGCGTCCGGGGGTTGCCCCGATTTTTTTCCTTTTCCGGCGATGTTAGGGTCCTTCCTCGGGGCGATGAAGGACATCCGGCTCGCGAGCAACTGAGACGAGCCTAAAAGGATGCTCGCTGATCGCCCCCGTGTTTTGCGTACCCAACGGTCAGGAGGAATCGAGGTTCGCCTCGATCTCGGCAAGGGCGCCAAGACCATCGGCGAGATCAAGGGAGCCATCCGCGAGGTCGAGGTCTATCCCGGCGGAACGGCCGAGTGGTGGTTCGTCCCTGTCGCCACGGGCACCGTCGAAATGCGCTGTGGCATCAAGGACAAGGACGGCAAGACTCATGCCGAGAAAGGGATGCACGGCACCGTCACCATCCTCTGAATCGGCGCGGGCCTCGAACGCCCCCGTTGGGGCGCACTGCTGCCGCTTGGAACCAAGCCATCCCGGGCTTGGTTCCCGGTGGCGCTATCGGGCATGTCGTTGAGGAGGATTCGAGGTGCCATCGACCCGTTTATCGAGGGCCGTGATCGGGGGACGCCGCCGCCAAGGTGACCGAATTCCTGACGAGCCTGACCTCTGCCGGGGTCAAGGCGGGCGTCATCAATCGCCTGGCCGCTGGGGCAAGGTTTCGGGCGGCATGAGCGGCCCCTCGTTGGTGGGGGCCGGCGATCGGCTCAATCCGGATTGGATCCTGGCCTACCTGCAAAAGCCCCGGGTATTCAAGCCGGTGAAAATGATGCCCGTCTTCGTCGGCATCCTCGGCGACGCCGACATCAAGAACGTCATCATGGACGGAGGCCCGGCGGTTCGCCGGGGCGCGCCCGCCCGTTCAGAAGACGAAGAAGTAAAGGATGAGCACGATGACGACCGCGTTGACCGCCATCCCCATGAAGATCACCCCGTCCGCCACGCGTTTCCTGGAAAGAATCATCGGGGAACCCTATTCCATCGACAGCCGCCTGTCCACGCAGCCCCGGTGACGTGCCGGGGATGGAAAAGGGGGTCTTCATGAACGGCGAAACCGAGGCCCGGGAAAAGTATCCGTGGGCGGGGCCGGCCCTGTTCACCGTGGTCCTTGTCCTGATTTGCGTCTTCTTCTGGTGGTTCGTCAGCCCATGAGGACGCAGGGAAAAGGAGCGCTGGATTTCAAAGGCGTCCTGTTGCCCTTCGCCGTCGCCTTCGTGGTTTGCGGCGCCGCCTTCGTGCTGCTCGACATGGCCGTCATGAACATGCAGGGCCTGGATCTGATCTACAGGCCATAACGGCCGGAGGACCGAGGATGGAATGTTGACCCCGTCTCGACCAGCAAAACTAGGAACACTGGCGCCGATCCTCGCCCTCGCCCTGATCGTGCTGGCGCTCGGATTTCCGGGCCTGGAAACGGCGGCGGCGCTTGCCGGCGCCGACGCACCGGCTGTTTCGGCCTATGGGCCGGCGCCGAACCTGGGCCCGGCCGACTACCCCCGAGTCGCCGGCGTCAACAGCCGGGTGGCGGTGTGGATCATCGCCCAGCTCCACCTCTGGTTCGCGGCCTTCGTGCTGGCGGTGCCCATCTTCGTCTTCATCATCGAAGCCATCGGCATGCGCACGCGCGACAAGCGCTATGACGACATGGCCTACGAATTCATCAAGGTCAGCATCACCGCCTTTTCCCTGACCGCCATTCTCGGCGGGTTCCTGGTTTTCAGTCTGGTCTTGTTCTACCCGGACCTGTTCATGTACCTCGCCGCCATTTTCGACGACACCATGTTCTATTACGCGCTCCTGTTCTTCGTCGAAAGCACGGCCCTCTATGTGTACTACTACGCCTGGCATTGGCTGCAGGGCGGCTTCAGGAAATGGGCGCACCTGACCATCGGCCTGGTGCTCAACGCGGCCGGCACCACCCTCATGCTGCTCGCCAACGCCTGGCTCACGTTCATGATGAGCCCGGCGGGCGTCGACGCCTCGGGCGTCTTCGGGGGCGACATCTGGGCCGCCATCCACAATGAGCTGTGGACCCCCCTCAACATTCACCGCTTCATCGCCAACATCGCGTTCGGCGGCTCCATCGTCGGCGCCTTCGCGGCCTTCAAGTTTCTCACCTCGAGCAGCGCCCGGGACCGGGCCCACTACGACTGGATGGGCTACAACGCCAACTTCATCGCCATCTCGGCGCTCTTGCCGCTGCCCTTCGCCGGTTACTACCTGGCGGCCGAGATCTACGCCTACAGCCAGCAGATGGGGATCACGCTCATGGGCGGCATCTTCGCCTGGCTGTTCATCATCCAGGCGGTGCTCATCGGCGCGATTTTCTTGTCGGCCAACTATTACCTCTGGTGCGGCATGGGCCGCAGCGACGGCGCCAAGCGCTACACAGGCTACATCAAGTACATCGCCATCGTGCTCGTCGCCGCCTTCCTGGTCTGGTTCACGCCTCACACCCTGGTCCTCACCAACGAGGAGATGAAGGCGCTGGGCGGTCCCTACCACAAGTACCTGGGTCCCCTCGGCATCATGCCGGCGAAGAACGTGGCGGTGAACGTGATGATCATCTTCACGGCGCTCAGCTTCATGATCTACCGGCGCGCCAACAAGATCGCCGTGGTCTCTTGGGTCAAGGCCGGCAATGCCACCCAGGTGGCGCTCCACGCCGCCGGCATCATCAACATCTTCTTTCTCGGCGTCTACCACGGGTACTTCACCAATACGGTCTACAAGGTCGCGGCCTCGATTCCGCAGGTGCTGACCACGCTGGTCGTGATCGGCGTCAGCATCGCCCTCGATTCGGCCATGTACAGGGGCGCCAAGGAGGTGGGGCCGCTGCGCTGGGGCCGGGTACCCGGGCGTTCACAATACGCGCTGTTCCTGCTCGCCGTCTCCTTCACCTGGCTGATGGGGCTGATGGGATACATCCGTTCCGGCATCCGCCAGCATTGGCACGTGGTCGGCATCATGCGCGACAACTCGCCCGACGCCTTCACGCCGACCCTCGGATACGCGGCCAACGTGGTGTCGGTGGCGGCGATCCTGTTCATGGCGATGGTGATCTTCGTTTTCTGGCTGAGCCAGGTCAGCGGCGCGAGAACCCTGCCCGCCGGGTACTGGAAGGAGTAGCCGGCCATGCGCCAGTTCATCGCGGTCATCGTCTTCACGCTGCTGACCGTCGCCTTTTTCGCCGGATACTCGAACTTCGGCATCCCCCAGATCGAGGCGGAACCACCGCCCGGGGAGGAGAAGCTGGACCTCGGCTCCATGACCATGGAGCGGTTCGTCGTCCTCGGCGAGAAGATATTCGGCGGCAAGGGCACCTGCACCCTCTGCCACAACGAGCTCGGGCGGGCGCCGATGCTGGACGCCGCCGCCCGCGCCGCGTCGCGGCGTCTCGCCGATTCCCGCTACCAGGGCAAGGCCACCAACGTCGAGGAATACCTGACCGAATCCATGATCAGGCCTTCCGCCTACGTGGTTCCGGGCTTCGGCAAGAAGGGGACCGGCGACACGGTCAGTCCCATGCCCAGCACGTCCACGGGCAGCGCCAGGCTGAGCGACGCCGAAATCAAGGCGGTGGTCGCCTACCTGCAGGACAGCGGCGGCGTCGAGGTGACGGTGGAGATCCCTTCCCAGGCGTCCGAGGACTCAGGCGATGGCGAGCAGGCCGGACGAGAGCCCGTAAAAACAGCGGAAGAGGCGATATCGGAGTTCGATTGCGGCACCTGCCACAAGGTCGCCGGCGCCGACGGCGAGGTCGGCCCGGACCTGAGCGGGATTGGCGGCCGGCGGGACAAGGCGCACCTCAGGAAATCCATACTCGAACCAAACGCCGAGATCACCAAGGGCTTTGAGCCCGACCAGATGCCCGCCGATTACGGCACGCAGATGTACGCCGGCGAACTTGAGATGCTCGTCGACTACCTGGCCGGGCTGAAGTGAGGTGAAGGTGAAAATCCCCAGATTGCTGCAGGCCGTCCTGGTCCTCGTCGGGACCTATCTCGGCTTCATCGTCGTCTTCGACATCCTGCTGGACGCGGTGATCCCGTCGAGTCTGCTCACCATGTACATGTTCTTCGTGACGGCCGGCGTGTTCATGACCTTCACCTACGACGAGGATCGCACCCGCGAGCTGGTGGCGCCCATCAAGGCGCTGGTCGAGGATCCCTCCAAGCGGGTGCTGCGCAACGCCGTGTTCGTGGTCGTTCCGGTGGCGGCGGGCATCGTCACCTACGCCCAGATGCTCCCCAGTTTCGATGCGCCGGTGGAACTGCGGTCCATCCACCCGGCGCCGCCGACGACGGCGGAAATTTTCGGCAGGCGGATCAACCTCATGAAGCTGGAAAATCCCTACCGCGGGTTCGAGACCGAAGAGCCTAAGAAGTTCCGCAAACTGGTGGCGGAAGGCGGCAAGGTGTACATCCGGAACTGCCAGTACTGCCACGGCGACAAGCTGGACGGCAAGGGGCCCTATGCCCAGGCCCTGAACCCCGTTCCCCTCAACTTCCAGGACGTGGGCACCATCGCCCAGCTCCAGGAATCCTATCTCTTCTGGCGCATCACGACCGGCGGGCCGGGGCTCCCGAAGGAGGGGGCGCCCTGGATATCGTCCATGCCCGTCTGGCAGAAATTCCTGACCGAAGACGAGGTCTGGAAGGTGATCCTTTATCTCTATGACTACACGGGCCACCGTCCCCGCTCGTGGGAGCAGGGATGATGCGCACTGCTGCGGGATTCATGGCCCTGCTGGCGGGACTGTTTCTCGCCCTGCCGGCGCTGGCCCAGACCGGGGATGCGGACAGGGGCGAGGACGTGTACCTCGGCCGCTGCGTCCTCTGCCACGGAGAAGAGGGGGACGGCCTGGGGCCGGCCGCCGAAAGGCTGAATCCGCCGCCCAGGGACTTCACCTCCGGCCAGTACAAGATCAAGACCACCGCCTTCAACGACGTGGTTCCCAACGACGCCGACTTTATCCGCATGATCCGCGACGGCATGCCGGGAACCGCCATGCCCGCATGGAGCGACGCGCTCTCGGAACAAGACATCAAGGACGTCGTCGCCTACATCAAGACCTTCGCCGAGCTCGAGGAAGAGAAACCGACGGCGCAGGTGGATTACGGCACACGGGTCGAGTCCTCGCCCGAGAGCATCGCCAGGGGCGACAAGGTTTTCCACGACGGCGACAGGTGTTCGGAATGCCACGGCCGGGAAGGCAAGGGCGACGCGGTAAAGAAGCTGAAGGACGACAACGGCGACAGGACCTGGCCGCGCAACCTGACCAAGCCCTGGACCTTCCGGGCGAGCAACGCGCCCGAGGACGTATTTGCGCGAATCTCGGTCGGCATCCCCAGCACCCAGATGCCGTCCTTCGCCGATCCCAAAAGCAAGAAGAAACTGAGCATCGAGGACCGCTGGCACGTGGCCAACTACGTCGCCTCGCTGGCCAAGACCGAAAAAGTGGCGAGGCCCGGGAACACCGTCGTCACGGCTGCCAGGATCGACGGCGCCTTGCCGGACAGGCCGGACGATCCAGCCTGGGAGCGGGGGCGGCCCTCGACCTTCTTCCTGGTTCCCCAGATCATCGCCAAGGAGCGGCTTTTTACGCCGACCAACGACACCGTGACCGTGCGCGCGCTCTACAACGAAAGGGAGATCGGAATCCACCTGGAGTGGGACGACCGCACCAAAAGCATCCCCGGAGACCCCGCAGCCGAGAAGATCGCCGAGGGAACCATGGGCGAGGACGCCGTCGCCATCCAGTTCCCGGTCGAAATGCCGGCGGGAATGGAGAAGCCGTACTTCCTCATGGGCGACGCGGCCAAGCCGGTCACCCTTTGGCGCTGGAGCGGCGGCACGACGGAGAAGCAAGAAAGCGTGACCCTCTTCAACGCCAGGGGGATCGACGAGAAGGAGGATCGGGACATCGCCAAGGCCGGGCTTACGGCCAAGGGAGACTACAAGGACGGCACCTGGCGCGTGGCGATGAAACGCCCGCTGAGGACGGCTGAAACCGACATGGACCTGCAGTTCGAGGAAGGCCGGTTCATCCCCATCGCCTTCGCCATCTGGGACGGCTCCAACGCGGAGCAAGGCACCAAGCACACCTTGACCACGTGGTACTGGCTTTCGCTCACCCCCCCGGCCGGCCAGAAACCGATCGTGGCCGCCATCGCCGTGACCCTTCTCGGCGGCGGCCTTTTCTTCTGGTGGGGGTGGAGCGCCCCGAGGAGACGCGCGGACGCCGAGGATTGAGAAGGGATGCTTGCATGGAAAACGGCATGAAAAACAAGGGCGCGATCATCAAGATTTTCGGCGTCGTGCTGATAATCCTCGGCGCCCTCGACAGCATGTTGTTCTGGCGCGCCGGACTGGCCGTCGGCGATGACTTCGTCCTCATCATCGCTTCGGGCGTGTTTTTGTACCTGGCCGGCGCCATCCGGCACATGAGCAATAGATGAAGCAGATCAAAGCCTTATGGTGAGGCGCTGGATAGACTTTGGCATGTGGAGGAGATCATGAAACAGTGGATTGGTTTGGCGGATGCCAGAGAGGTGTCCGCGCCGGTGTCGCTCGCCCGCATCCTGGTGGCGTTGGATGCGTCCGATCACGCCGAGCGGGCCCTCGGCGAGGCGATCCGGCTTTCGGGAACCGCCGATGGCGTGATCACCGGCATCCACGCCTACGCCGCCAAGCTCCATGACCGCCGTTTCCGCCAGATGGAGGGAGGGCTTCCCGAACGCTACCGCAACGAACACGAGATGGAGCATCAGCGCCAGGTTCACGACTCTCTCATCATGACGGGCCTCAACCTGATCAGCGACAGCTACCACGATGCCGCGCAAGCGGCCTGCGACGAGGCGGGCCGGCCCTACCGGCGCCTCAGTCCAGAAGGAAAAAATTACAGCCGCATCGTCGACGCCATTGAAAGCGGCGAATTCGACGTTCTGGTGCTGGGCGCGTTGGGGCTGGGGGCGGTGCCGGGAAGTCTGCTCGGCACGGTGTGCGAAAGGGTCGTGCGCCGCTGCCCCATTGACGTCCTCGTCATCCGCGACCCCGTGAGGGCCATCGGCGAGGGGCCGATCGTGGTCGGCATGGACGGATCCCCGCGCTCATTCGGCGCCTTCAAAACCGCATTGGACATCGGCCGCCGGCTGGGGGCGGAAGTCCACGCGGTGGCCGCCTACGATCCCTATTACCACTACGTCGCCTTCAACAAGATCAACGGCGTGCTCAGCGAGGAGGCCGGTAAGGTCTTCCGCTTCAAGGAGCAGGAGAAACTGCACGAGGAGCTCATCGACGCGGGCATCGCCAAAATCTACCAGTCCCATCTGGAAGTGGCCCGCAGGATCGCCGAGGACGAAGGCGTCGAGATCACCTGCGAACTCCTGGAAGGCAAGGCCTACCGGGCCATCCTCGATTACCTGGAAAAGACGAAAGCCAGCCTGCTCCTGGCGGGAAAGACCGGAGTCCACGCCGATGCCGGCCTCGACATCGGGGGCAACGCCGAAAACCTTTTGCGCCTGGCGCCCTGTCACGTCTGGCTCGGCCAGGTCCCCTACACACCCCCCCTCGACGTGATTGCCGAGGAGACCATCACCTGGAGCGAAGAGGCCGAAGAGAGCATGAAACGGGTGCCGGAGACGGCCCGCGCCATGGTGCGCATGGCAATCTTCCGGCTCGCCCAGGAGTCCGGGCACACGGTCATCACCTCGTCCATGATCGAGGAGGCCACCAGCCGCTTCTGCCCACACATGGGAGGCGCCATGGAAGATGACACGGCCGTGGCGTGGTCGGACGAGGCCGCGCAGGCGCTGAACAGCATCGGCGATGCGTCGGCGGCGGCCGGCATTCGCCTGAGGGCGGAGAAACGGGCCCGCATCCACGGCGCCTCGGTGGTGTGCGCGGACCACGTCCGCCCGTTCCTCGACGAATTCGAAGCCCCGGCCCCGCTATGGGAGGCCGCCGCCCTGGCCCGCCTCGCCCAAATCCCGGAAATGGCGCGGCGATCGGTGCGCAGGAAAATCGAAGCCCGCGCCCGGGGAGCCCGGGAAATCACCCTGGAGGCGGTCGAGGCCGGCCTCGCCGAGGCAACCATGGAAAACCCCATGACTGCCGGCCCGGACGGCGACGACGCTTCCCCGAACGGGGAAAAAGGGAATTCCTGCCCCTTCACCGCCATGCACGACAACGGCGGCGGGGAAAGGGAGGACTCCGCGCCCTTTAAGTGGACGCCCGAGGCCGAGGACATGATGAAAAAGGTTCCTCACGGTTTCGTCAGGGAGATGACGCGACAGCGGGTTGAGGTTTATGCCTCGCGCCATGACGCGCGGGTGATCACGGCGGCCCTGGTGGAAGAGAAATACGCCGACTGGAGCCAAGGATCCGCGAGGCGGAAAATGACCCTGGATTGGGAAGACAAAGCGCTTGCCCGGATCAACCGGATTCCCGAGTTCATCCGCCCCATGGTGATCCACGAGGTGGAGCGTTGCGCCCGAATGATGGGATTGGACCGCGTCATCGAGGCGGCCATCGACCAGGCGACCGGCGTCTGGGAGGAGTCCGGGGCCTTCCATTCGGAGGCCGATCCCGAGCTTTACAAGCAGAGGAAAGACGCAAGCGATGACGAAAGCGGTTGATCCCCCGTTCCTGGTCGCCTTCAACCTGACCCGGCGGTGCAACCTGAATTGCGCCCATTGCTATCTGGACGCGGGCACGCGCATGGACGGCGATCGGGAGGAGCTGACCACCGCCGAGGTCGAGGCCGTCCTCGACGAGATCGTCGCCGTCGGCGACGAGACCATGGTGGTGCTCACCGGCGGCGAGCCCTTGTTGCGGCCCGATCTGGAATCGATCGCCCGATATGGCGCCGGCCTCGGCCTGATGATGGTGCTCGGCACCAACGGAACCGCGCTCAACGACAATCGCGTCAGCGCCCTCAAGAATGCCGGTGTTTCCGGCGTCGGCATCAGCCTCGATTCCCTGCATCCGGCCTATCACGATCGCTTTCGGGGATATCCCGGCGCCTGGGAAAAGACCATGGCCGCCATCGATGCCTGCCGCCGGGGCGGCCTCAGTTTCCAGATCCATTTTTCCGTCACCGACGACAACGCCGGCGAGCTGGAAGACATGATCGGCTTCGCCCGCGAGTCCGGGGCGATGGTCCTCAACGCCTTCTTCCTGGTTTGCACCGGGCGCGGCGAGTCGTTCACCAATATCTGCGCCGAAACCTACGACGATGTGCTCGCCCGCGTGACCCGCGCGGCCTACGGGGAAAGCGGGCTCATGGTGCGGGCCAAGTGCGCGCCTCACTTCAAGCGCCTGGCCCTGGAACTGGATCCGGCCTGGCCCATCACCGCCGCCCATGGCTACGAGGCCGGCGGCTGCCTGGCCGGAACCCGCTATTGCAGGATCACGCCGGAAGGAGCGGTGACCGCGTGTCCCTACATCGAGGAAGAGGCCGGTTCCCTTCGCCGGCAAAGCTTCTCGACCATCTGGCGCCATGCGCCGCAGTTCCGCGCCTTGCGCCAGCCGGTCCTGAAGGGTCGTTGCGGGGTCTGCGAGTATTCGAAAGTCTGCGGCGGCTGCCGGGCGCGACCCCTGGCCCGCGACGGGGATGTCATGGGCGAGGATTTCCTCTGTGCGTACCAACCCCAGGGCGGCGCGGTGATCGAGCCCATGCCCGCCAGAATTGATGGCGGTCTTCGCTGGAGCCCGGAGGCGGAGGCGCGGCTCAAGCGGGTGCCGCCCTTCGTCCGCCGGATGGTCCGCAAGCGGGTCGAGGACTACGTCCGGGAACGGGGCCGCGAACGGGTCACGCCGGAGGACATGCAGGCCCTCGTGCGGCGCCGTTTCGGCGATGCCGGGCCTCCCGGTTTCGGCGGCATGGAGTTTCCGGGAAGGGGAGGCCGGAGTGGTTGACGTAGCCGTCATCGGCGGCGGCATTTCCGGCCTCGCCACCGCCTACGATCTGAAACTGAGGGGCCACCGAGTGGTGGTGCTGGAACGCCAGACCCATGCCGGCGGCAACGCCGTCTCCGAGCGCCTGGACGGATTTCTCATGGAACACGGGCCGAGCACGGTCAACGCCGCGTCCGCCGCCGCCGGCGCCTTGTCACTGCAACTCGGCCTGGACGGCCAGCGCTGCGACCTCGGCAATGGCGTCAGGCGGCGCTACCTGGTGGGCGCAGGGCGCCTCTCGGGCATCCCGATCCATCCCTTGGGCTTCCTGGTCTCCGATTACCTGTCCCCGAGGGCACGGCTGCGTCTGCTGGCGGAATGGGCCATCCCCCGCAAGAAGGGGGGAAATGAGGAAACGGTGGCGGAATTCTCGGTCCGCCGTTTCGGTTCGGAATTCACCGATCGCGTGATCGACCCCTTGCTGGCCGGTCTCTACGCCGGAAAGGCATCGACCCTGTCGATGGCGGCGGTTTTTCCCAGATTGATCGACCTTGAACGCGAATACGGGTCCATTTCCCTGGCCATGCTGTGCCGCCATCGGCGGGGCGCAAAGATGCCGGGGAGCCGCCTGTTTTCCTGGCGCCACGGTATCGGGACGCTCCCCGCCGCCATGGCCAGGCGTCTCGGCGAATCGATACGGACGGGCGTCGCCGTCCGCCGCATCCGGCGGGCGGCCGGGGGGTTCCGCGTCGACGCGGGCGCGGCCGGCGACTTTCACGCCCGGGCCGTGGTCATCGCCACCCAGCCCCACGTCGCCGCGCATTTGCTCGACGGCGTGGACGAGGCGGCGGCGGCGGCGGCGGGGGGGATCGAGGCGCCCCCATTGGCCGTGGTGTTTCTCGGCTTCAGGCGGGAGCAGGTGGAACATCCCCTCGATGGCCTCGGTTTTCTGACTCCCGAGAGCGAGGGCCGAAGCTTGAGCGGAGCGCAGTTCTGTTCGACCATGTTTGGGGGTCGGGCCCCGGTTGGGTTCGTCTCCGTCGCCGGCTACTTCGGCGGCGCCAGGGCGCCCCATCTGGCGCGTCTTCCGGCGGCCGATCTGATCGACCTGGCGCGGTCCGAGTTTCGGGATCTCATCGGCGCCCGCGGCGACCCCGCCGTGGCCAGGGTCCGGCACTGGCCGATGGGACTGCCCCAATACCGGATCGGACACCCGGAACGCGCGGCCTGCCTGCGAAACGCGGGCGCCCGCCAGCCCGGCCTGTTCGTCACCGGCAACTATCTCGACGGCCCGTCCGTGGGCGCATGTCTGGGCCTGGCCAGGGAAACCGCGGCCGCCGTCCACGGGGTCATCGCCGGCTCGGGAGTCACCACCAGCGCCGAAAACGTCGCGGTTTGAGCGCCTCCTGAGAATCAAGGTGCAACGGAACCCAAATTCTTCCCCTCCTCCCTGGCGGGGGAGGGTTGGGGCGGGGGGGAACCAATCAGCCGGTAATCCGTGACCCCCGCGCAAGGCATGCGCTCTATTGGGCGCCGAGGACCTTCATGGCGGCCATGGCGTCCAGCATTTCCTTGGGTTTTCAAGCCACGGTCACTCCGGAGTGCGCCGGAGGGCCTGAACAGGGAATGTTGCAATATAATCA
>JADFTO010000262.1 GCA_022560215.1 Pseudomonadota bacterium
GGTTCCGGGCGTAATGGTAGTAACCCCGGACCTCACGGGGCGTGGGGCGGCGCGCCATGTCGGCGTAGCGCTCCATATATTTCGGGCTCTTGGGGTCGGTGTGGATCTCGGGGCGGTACTGGTCCATGATGTTGATCGGCACGTCGGGCATGGCGGCGGCGATCCAGTCCAGGATGGGATAGGTGCAGCATTCCACGTGGCCGGGCATCACCAGGTGGCGGATGGTGAAGTCCTCTCCCCAGCCGTGAATGAGGGCCAAATTCGCGGTCACCGTCTCCCAGTAACGCGGCGTCCGGGCCAGCGTGATGGCGCAGCGGCCCGGGCCGAACTTGAAATCGGGCAGCCACACGTCCATGAGCAGGCGCAGGATGCGCATGGTGTCCCCGGTCATGAAGAAGTTGCTGTTCCACAGCATGGGGACGTTGAAGGCGCCCTCCCAAGTGCCGGCCCCCGGGTCCAGCTCGAAGGAGAACACCCGGTCTGCCTTGGCGGGAAGGGCCCGGGCGGCGTCCTCCCTGGTGGGCGAGAACCCCTGGCCGAGCAGCACGATGGCGTCCACGATGGTGTGCAGATGGATGGTGGGATCGCCGCCCACCCAGTTGATGTTGTGGCAGCCCTCCAGGCGCAGGATCCAGGCCATGGCCGCCAGCGTGCGGGAGTCCACGGCCTGGCCGTTGTCCTTGTCGGTGCTGATGTCGCCGTTCTGGCAGAAGGCGCAGCGCATGTTGCAAGAGGTGAAGAAGATGGTGCCCGAACCGGCCTGCCCGCGGTAGATCAGTTCCTCGCCCAGGTGGTGGAAATAGGTGCTGACCCGGCTGCCCCGGGCCAGCTTGCAGGCGCCGAACTTGGTGCCGATGGTGCGGTCGACCCGGCAGTCCCAGGCGCAGAAGTTGCAATGCGCCAGCATCCTCATGGCCAGTTCCCGGCAAAGCTCGAGCAGGCTCGGCCCCTCAGGCACCGGGCCCGGCGCCTGGCGGCGGGCGCGCCGGGCCAGCAATTCGGGCGTCAGCCGGTCCAGCTCCGCCCACAGCTCGTCCTCGCCCGCTTCTTTCAGGGAAACGCGGGCGGGCACGCCGGCGGCCACCAGGAACTTGGCCGGGGCGCGGTTTTCCGCCACCTCCAGGTACCGGCCCAGCCGCCCGGCGACGGCGGCGTCCTTCCAGATCCAAAGCCGCTCGAAAGCCCCGATGGCGCGCCTCCTTCGCCTAAGTTCCGGAAAAGTGTACGTCCGCGCCCGCGATCCCGTCCAGGGCGGCGGCCTGGCGGCCGTGTCCCGGTTAGACATTTTATGTTCTGATAAGCGCCAGGCGGACCCGAATGCCGGCTTCAGGGGCGAAAGCCCTCGTCGTTCCGGGGCGGTAACGGAAAACGGTTCTTTTCCGAACACCCCGCACAACGGCTGATTTGATCAGGGTCATGGACAAATGGGTAAACTTGTTGATGGTGGTTGGGTCGGCGGCAGAAAGTAGGTCTGTTCGCACGAAAGAAGTGGATCTTCTGGCGCCAGATAACGGTGGTTTGGAATGGAACACACCATTTGGAAAGAGGAGTATCGCATCGGCGTAAAAAAGTTAGACGACGACCACATCTCAATTTGCGGTCTTTTGGAGCGCTTATTGAAAGCGATTTATGACAAGGAAGGAAAATCGGCGATCGTCGCTATTTTTAGTGAATTGCACGCTAAATTGAACGAACATTTCCACTATGAAAAACATTATTTATTGGATGCGGGTTACCCAAAGAAGGAACGTAAAGAACACATCGATGGGCATTTAGACGTCCTTTACAAGCTTGATCACGGGTTTTTAAACTGGGAGAAGTCGCCGGAGAGTCCGGCCCATTCAGAAGAGTTGTCAAACCTTTGCAGGTGGGTGTGGATCGAACTCATTAACGCGGATATGGAGGTGAAAAAGAAGCTTGAAGAGCTTGAGAAACAAGCCCGAAACGATGACACCTGAGAGCGACATAGACCACGGCACGAACCTTCTCGTTAAACGGCAGCGCAGGGACGCATTCATCCACGCAACCTTCAGTGCTGACTTGGTGAGATGGGCGTGATTGCGAATCGAATCGATCTCGACTCAATCTCTTCATAGCTGGGGGAAGGGACGTAAGCCGGGCAGAAGTGCCGATGATCCCGCGCCGATGCCTGCCGCCCAGCGTAAAGAAGACTTGGATCCGCTAAAAAGCGGACGTACAGGGCGCTAGAGGAGTCCCCGGAAGTACTCGATGGTCCGCTTGAGGCCGTCATCCAGCGCCACCTTGGGCTCCCAGCCGAGCGTCCGGCGGGCGAGGCCGATGTCCGGGCAGCGCCGGGTGGGGTCGTCGGCGGGCAGGGGCCGGGTCTCGATGGACGACCCCGAGCCCACCAGCCCGATCACCTTCTTCGCCACCTCGGCGATGGTGATCTCGGCGGGATTCCCTAGGTTCACCGGCCCGATCTCGTCCGAGTCCATGAGCCGCACCAGGCCGTCCACCAAATCGTCAACGTAGCAGAACGACCGGGTCTGGGAGCCGTCGCCGTAAAGGGCGAGCGGCTCGCCGCGCAAGGCCTGGACGATGAAGTTGGAGATCACGCGCCCGTCGTCGGGCAGCATGTGGGGGCCGTAGGTGTTGAAGATGCGGGCGATGCGGATGTCGGTCCCGTGCTGGCGCTTGTAGTCGAAGAACAGGGTCTCGGCGCAGCGCTTGCCCTCGTCGTAGCAGGCGCGCGGCCCGATGGGGTTGACGCTGCCCCGGTAGTCCTCCGTCTGGGGGTTGACCTCGGGGTCGCCGTAGACCTCGCTGGTGGAGGCCTGGAGGATCCTGGCGCGCGTCCTCTTGGCCAGTCCCAGCATGTTGATGGCGCCGTGGACGCTGGTCTTGGTGGTCTGCACGGGATCGAACTGGTAGTGGATGGGCGAGGCGGGGCAGGCCAGGTTGTAGATCTCGTCCACCTCCACATAGAGCGGGAAGGTGACGTCGTGGCGCAGCAGCTCGAAGCGCGGGTTGTCGAGAAGCGACAGGATGTTGTCCCGGGTGCCGGTGAAGAAGTTGTCCACGGCCAGCACCTCGTGGCCGTCGGCGAGCAGGCGGGCGCACAGATGCGAGCCCAGAAACCCCGCCCCTCCCGTCACCAGCACGCTTTTCCTCGAGCCCACTCGGCCGGCCCCCTTCATGCCCTCGTCTTTCCATGCCCACGTCTTTTCCGCCGCGGCGAGCCTAACACCCCGTCCTGGCCCCATCAACCGAGGGCCGCCGAGGCCCGGTTTCAATTTGCTCTAGGTATGCAGGAAGCGCCTTTCCCCGCCGTCGAGCACCAGGCAGGTGAGGCGGCCCGTGAGGTAG
>JADFTO010000263.1 GCA_022560215.1 Pseudomonadota bacterium
CGCTTGGCCCGGCTGCTCGGCGGGGTGGCCGAGGACCGGCCCCAGCAGTCCGATTACGCCGCCGGGGCCGCCGCCGCCTTCGCCCCCCGGGAGCGGGCGGGAGAGCCCCGCGTCGTGCTCGCCGAGGCCGGCACGGGCGTCGGCAAGACCCTGGGCTACATCGCGCCCGCCAGCGTCTGGGCGGAGAAGAACGCGGGCACCGTCTGGATCAGCACCTTCACCCGCAACCTGCAGCGCCAGCTGGACGCGGAGATGGACCGGCTCTACCCCGATCAACTCGAGAAAAACCGCAAGGTGGTGGTCCGCAAGGGCCGCGAGAACTATCTCTGCCTGCTCAATTTCGAAGAGGCGGTTGGGCGGCTCGGCCCCGGCGACGCCGTCGCCCTCGGCCTGATGGCCCGCTGGGCCGGGGCGACGCGCGACGGCGACATGGTGGGCGGCGATTTCCCGGCCTGGCTCGCCGACATGCTGGGCGCCCGGCTCACCGTGGACCTCACCGACACCCGGGGGGAATGCATCTATTCGGCCTGCCGCCACTACACCAAATGCTTCATCGAGCGCACCATCCGGCGCGCCCGGCGGGCCGAGATGGTGATCGCCAACCACGCCCTGGTGATGATCCAGGCCGCCATCGGCGACGAAGGCAGCCTTCCCATCCGCTATGTCTTCGACGAGGGCCATCATCTGTTCGAGGCCGCCGACGGCGCCTTCTCGGCCCACCTGACGGGCGCCGAGACGGCCGACCTCAGGCGCTGGATCATCGGCGAAGGGCGGCGCTCGCGGGGGCTGGCCCTGCGCATGCGCGGCCTGTTGGACGGAAACGACGCCGCCGGGCAAGCCCTGGACGAAGCCCTGAAGGCGGCCCACGCGCTCCCCGGCCCCGGCTGGCGGCAGCGCCTGGCGGGCGAGGCCCCCCAGGGGACGGCGGAAGCCTTCTTCGCCCACGTCCGCCGCCAGGTCTATGCCCGGGCCCCTGAATCCCCCTACAGCCTGGAGACCGAGACGGAGCCGCCGATAGAAGGACTTGCCGACGCGACGGCCAGGCTGGATACCGCCCTGGCGCGGCTGGAACGGCCGCTCGGCGCGCTGATCGGTGAGCTGGGCTGCCTCCTCGACGACGGCGCGGACGAGTTGGACACGCCCACCCGCAACAGCATCGAGGCCCTGCGCCGGGGACTGGAACGCCGCGGCATCCTGCCCCTCAAGGACTGGCGCGCCATGCTCCGGGACTTGCATGAGGAGACGCCGCCCGAGTTCGTCGACTGGTTCGGCGTCGAGCGCATCGGGGGCCGCGACGTTGATCTGGGCCTCCATCGCCACTGGGTGGACCCGGTCCGGCCCTTCGCCGGGGCCGTGGCGGAAACGGCGCACGGAATCCTGATAACCTCGGCGACGCTCACCGACCAGACCGGGGACGAGGCCGCCGACTGGGCGGCGGCCGACCTGCGCACCGGCGCCCGCCACATGGAAGGCCCGGTGGAACACCTCGCCCAGTCCTCGCCCTTCGACCATGCCGGGCGCACCCGGGTGCTGGTGATCGGCGACGTGGACCGGAACAACCCGGACCAGGTGGCCGCCGCCTATCGCGAGCTCTTCAAGGCCTCGGGCGGGGGGGCGCTCGGCCTGTTCACGGCGGCGGCCAGGCTCAAGGCCGTCCACGAGCGCATCGCCCGGCCCCTGGACGAGGCCGGGCTGCAACTGCTGGCCCAGCATGTGGACACCATGGACACGGGCACCCTGATCGACATCTTCCGGGCCGAGGAGGACGCCTGCCTGCTGGGCACGGACGCGGTCCGCGACGGCGTCGACGTGCCCGGCCGGTCGCTGAGATTGATCGTCTTCGACCGGGTGCCGTGGCCGCGCCCCGATATTTTGCATAAGACCCGGCGCCAGGTCTTCGGCGGGCGCGCCTACGACGAGATGCTGACCCGGCTCAGGCTCAAGCAGGCCTATGGACGCCTCCTTCGCCGCTCGGACGACCGGGGCGTCTTCGTGATGCTGGACAGGGCGCTGCCCTCGCGCCTGGCCGCCGCCTTCCCGGCGGGGGTCGAGGTGCGGCGGTTGGGATTAAAGGACGCCATTACCGTGACCCGTGATTTTCTGGCCCTTGACGGCCCCGGCGGCGGCGGGCTTTAAGGGACGCTGCCATGAACTCAGGAATGCCCCTCGCCGGAACGGACGTGGGCTTCATCGGCCTCGGCCTCATGGGCCGGCCCATGAGCCTGAACCTGCTGGCCGCGGGGGCCCGGGTGATCGTCCACAGCCGCTCGCCCGACCCTGTGCAGGAGTTGGCGGAGGCGGGCGCCGTCCCGGTCTCCAGCCCGGCATCCGTCGCGGCGAAGGCGGACACCGTCATCACCATGCTGCCCGACACCCCGGCCGTGGAGACGGTTCTCTTGGGGACGGGCGGCGTGGTCGAGGGCCTCAAGCCCGGATCCCTGGTCATCGACATGGGGACCACGGGCGTCATGGCGACGAGGGACTTCGCCGCGGCGATCGAAAAGGCCGGGGGGGCTTACGTGGACGCGCCCGTATCGGGCGGCACCATCGGGGCCGGGGACGGCACCCTGGTGATCATGGCCGGCGGCTCAGGTGAGGCGGTCGCCCGGGCCCGAGCCATCTTCGGCGTGCTGGGCAGCCGCGCCACCCACGTCGGCGCGGTCGGGACGGGCCAGGTGGCCAAGGCCGCCAACCAGGTGATCGTCGGGCTCAACATCGGCGCCGTCGCCGAGGCCCTGACCCTGGCGGCCAAGGCCGGCGCCGATCCGGCCAAGGTGAGGGAGGCATTGCGGGGCGGCTTCGCCGATTCCCGCATCCTGGAGGTCCACGGGCAACGCATGGTGGACGGAGACTTCCGCCCGGGCGGCAAGGTGACAACCCAGTTCAAGGACCTCACACAGGCCCTGGAGCTGGCGGCCGAGCTGGGGTTCAGCCTGCCCGCGACGGCGCTCAACCGGGACCTCTACGCCAGGCTCATCGAGGCGGGGCATGGCGATCTCGACCATTCCGCCCTGATCAAGGCCATCGCCGAAGACTAGAGCGCGTCAGGTTTGATACCGGTCATATCCCGCATGCCTGAAGAAGTTCATGCATTCATGTGGGGGGAATTCGTCGAGCAGTTCGGCAATGACACGCCATAGGTCATCGACTGATTTCGCGGCGGCTTTTCGGAGCAGAGACTTGAGCTTAGAGAACGCAAGTTCGATGGGATTGAGGTCCGGGGAATAGGGCGGCAGGTAGAGCAGGAATGCGCCGACCGCCTTGATCGCTTCGCGCACCCCCGCAACCTTGTAGTTGGACAGGTTGTCCATGATGACGATGTCGCC
>JADFTO010000264.1 GCA_022560215.1 Pseudomonadota bacterium
CGTCCCCGAGCACCACCAGATAGTGGTTGCCGGTGGCCAGCACCTCATCGGTGTCGCACCCGAGGGCAGGCCCGAGCCCCTCGGGGGCGGCCGCGGGCTGGGCGGGGTTGGCAGGAAAGTCAATGGCCAGGCGCCCGCCGTCCCGGGTCACGTCGAGACGGCCGCTCCGCGTGTGGAAACAGACGCTTTCCCTGGCGGGCTGCAGCCGGGTCAGGACCAGATGGCCAGTGGCCAGGGTGGCGTGGCCGCAAAGCTCCACCTCGGCCACGGGGGTGAACCAGCGGAGGTCGAAATCGCCGTCGTCCCTGGGCACGAAGAAGGCGGTCTCCGACAGGTTGTTCTCCGCCGCGATGGCTTGCATGCGCTCGTCGTCCAGCCAGCTCTCAAGGGGGCAGACGGCCGCCGGGTTGCCGGCGAAGGCCGAGTCCGTGAAGGCGTCGATCTGATAAAGGGGGAGTTCCATGGCCGTTCCTCAGCCGTCGTCGAAAAGCACGTTGACCCGGCGGTTGTGCCGGCCCTTGTTCTCGATCTTGCCGACCCTGACCCGCCCGATCTCGCCCGTCCTGGCGACGTGGGTGCCGCCGCAGGGCTGCAGGTCCACCCCTTCCACCTCGAGGACGCGCACCCGCCCGGTTCCCGTCGGCGGCCTGACCGACATGGTGCGCACCAACTCGGGATTGGCCGCCAGTTCCTCCTCGCTGATCCAGCGGGCGCTGACGGGATGGTCTTCCTCGATCAGGCGGTTGAGCTCGGCGGTGATTGCAACCTTATCCAGGGAGGTATCGGGAAGATCGAAGTCCAGCCGGCTCTTGGCCTCGCCGATGGCGCCGCCCGTCACCCCGCCGTCGATGGCCGCGCACAGCAGGTGCAGGCAGGTGTGCATGCGCATCAGCCTGTAGCGGCGGTCCCAGTCGATGGCGGCGGTGACGGCCTCGCCCACGGCCAGGGCCGGCGCGTCGTCGGCCGGCACGTGCAGGATGCCGTCCCCCACACCCACCGTGGCGACGATGGCGACGACGCGCCCGTCGGCGGCGGTGAGCTTACCTGTATCCCCCGGTTGGCCGCCGCCCTTGGGGTAGAACACGGTGCGATCGAGTACGATGCCGGAGCCGTCCACGGCGCTCACGGTGGCGTCGCAGCTCTTGGCATAGGCGTCGGAGCGGAAGATTTCCTCGGTCATGGCGAAGGTCCTTACAGGTGCTTGCGCCGCTGTTCCTCGTCCAGGGCCAGGATCAAAAGCGCCACCTTGGCCACGTCCGTGTTGGACCAGCCGGAGGTGACGCTGCCGTCCCGCCAGAGGACGGAAACGGCGACGGCCTCGATGTCGTCCAGGTTCTCCAGCCCGCTCTGGAAAATCTCGGCGGGCGTGGTGCCGTAAAGGCTTTCCACCTTGCCCATGATCTACCTCCGTTTCATGCCCTGCGCGGTCCGGCGAAACCGGCGTCTATAGCGAATTCCATTTAAATGGAATTCGCTATTTCTGCAGATTCTGCCTTTGGCCGCTCTCGGCCTGCGCCGGCTTATCGCATGTTTCCACTTACGTGGAAAATGCTCTAGGAACGTTCAGTTTAACCTCAAACCCCTCATCCCCCGTCCAGGACCCGGCGGAGGACGGCCCGCCCGGCGTTGCCCCCGGTTAGCACCAGCCCCACCTTCCTGCCGGCCATCTTGTGGCGCTCGTCGAGCAGGGCCGCGAGCGGCGCCGCGCCCGCCCCTTCCGCCAGGTTGTGGGTGTCGGTGAGGTAATGGCCCATGGCCTCCATGATGGCGTCGTCGGTCACCCTGACCACGCGCTCGGCGCCCTCGAGGATGAGCCCGAGCGCGTCCTCGTCGGGCACCCGGCAGGCGACGCCGCCGGCGATGGTGTCGGCGGTGTCGGTGGAGACCGCCCGGCCCGCCTCGAAGGACAGCGCGTAGCAGGGCGCGCCCTCGGCGACAACGCCGACCACGCGGGTCTTCAGGCCGAGTGCGTCCCTGGCCGAGATCAGGCCCGAGATGCCGGACCCCATGCCGATGGGCACGTAGACCGTGTCCAGGTCCGGCTCGGCGGAAAGGAATTCCAGCGCATAGGTGCCGACGCCTTCGATCAGCCACGGATGATAAGGCGGGATTGGGCGAAGCCCCTTTTCCGCCGCCAGCCCGCCGGCGTGTTCATAGGCCTCCTGGAAATCGTCGCCGTGTTCGATCAGCTCGGCCCCCAGCGCCTTCATGGCGGCGTTCTTTTCCGGGTTGTTGCCGAACGGCACCAGGACCGTCGCCGGGATTCCGGCCAGGGACGCGGCCAGGGCGACGCTTTGGCCGTGGTTGCCGCGGGTCGCGGTGATGACCCCGGGGCAGTCGGGTTGCTCGGCTTTCAGCTTGTTCATGTAATTGAGGCCGCCGCGAATCTTGAAGGCCCCGATGGGGGTGTGGTTCTCGTGCTTGACCCAGACCTCGGCGCCGGTCCTGGACGCCAGCAACGGCCAGCGGATGTGCGGCGTCGGCGCCATGTGGGCGGTGACGACTTCGCTGGCCGTCTCGAGTTCGTCGAGGGTTATGGCCTTCATGGGATAATGTCCTTATCACCGCTCCGCCGTCCTTAATATAGCAGACTCGCCCGGCGACCGTCGCCCGGCGGCCATCGAAGACTCGCGGGCGGGCGCAATCTATTCGCTTGACTCGGCCAGGGTGGCGAATACATTGAATACACTGTATTCAATGTAGATAAAGAGAGCGCGCATGCCATCAAACAAGCCTTTGTCTTTCCGGGTCGATCCGAAGAAGGCGCGGGCCATCGATGAACTGGCCAAGGCCACGGACCGGCCCCGCTCGTGGCACCTGGAACAGGCCCTGGATGCCTACCTGGAGGCCCAGGCATGGCAGGTGAAGCACGTTCAAGAAGGATTGAAGGAGTTGCAAGCCGGCGAATCGGTTGCCCACGAGGACGTTGCCGCCTGGCTCTCCCGGTGGGGCACGTCCGATGAGGGCCGGCCACCCGGATGACCATCGTCTGGTCGCCGACCGCCGTCGAAGACCTGAAGCACCTCCGCGCCTATATCGAACAACACGACCCCAGAGCGGCGGCGAAAGTGGCTTCGGCGATCCTGCGCCGTGTCGAGAGCCTTAACGACTTTCCCGGACAAGGACGGCCAGGCCGTCTCCCTCATACCCGCGAACTCGTCATCCCGGATACGCCTTTTCTCGTTGTTTACACGGCCGTCGAACAGACGATCCAGATCGTCACCGTCCTGCACACCGCCCGCAAGTGGCCGCGATAGGGCATTTCCGGTTCACATTGGTTCACCGAAAATGCCCTATCTATTTGTTTTAACCGCAAATTCGT
>JADFTO010000265.1 GCA_022560215.1 Pseudomonadota bacterium
GTGAAACAGGCTCTGGGCCGTGTGCAGGATGGCGGACTTGGCGATCCCCATGTCCGCCAGCCTGTCCAGCATGTAGTTGAAATTGTTCAGGCTTGGCTTGTACGACCCGATGTCCCCGGCCGTGTAGACGGCGTCGAAGTCAACCCCGAGTTTGGCCGCCGACGCGGCGAAAGAGGCCCTGTCCACGTTGGAAAGGATGACCAGCTTGTAATGCCCCTTCAGGTATCGGAGGGCGTCGGCGGAATCGGCGAAGGGGGGCCATTCGGGGACCGACGCCCCGAAGGCCGCGTTTTGCTCAGGCGTTGATTCGGCGCCCCACTCGGCGGCAAGCCGGCCATGAACGGCGGCGAGCAGGTCGGGATACGCCATGCCCGGGGTCTCATGTTCTTGGGCGGATTGAATTTCGGCGAAGGCTTCCAGGGCCTCGTTTCGCCCTATGTCGCGGCCCGTGGCGGAGATCAGGGGACGCAGCGCCCGATCAATGCCCGTTTCCCAATCGATCAGCGTGCCGTAGCAGTCGAAGGTGAGGACATCGAAATCCGTCAGTTTCAGGGGCTCATGCCTCGGCGGCGGCCTGGGGAGGGAAGTCGACCTCGATCCTGATGCCGCAGGCGATGTGGAAGAACACCTGGCGCACGCCGGAATCTGGAACGGTGCTGAACTCATAGCCGATGCCGGCGCCATCCAGGCGCTGGATCAGGCCGTCGAAATCGTCGTCGTGGAAGGCGATGTGATCGAGGGCGCCCGTGGACTGGCCGGTTTCTTCCCCGTCCGCGCTTGACAGGTGCACGATGGGCCGGCCCCCGCCGTACAGCCAATGGCCCGGTTTGGGGAAAGGCGGGCGCGCGCCCTCCGTCAGGCCGAGGATGTCCGTGAATGCTCCTTTCACTGACTCGAGGTCGTCGGTGCGAACGTTGATGTGGTCCAGTCTCATGGTCTTGCGGCCTTGTTCAGTTGAATTGTCTACTAGTAGATATATGAGCGTCCTGCCTGTGTATTTCAGGGGCGCTCGGCAACCTCCCTCCCCTTGTCCAACAGGGCGGTCAGCGGCACCAACTGGAATCCCCTGGCCTGCAAGCCTTCAAGCCAGGGCCCGAGCGCCCGGATGGTGGCCTCCCGGGGATGGCCGATGGCGATGGCCTTCCCTTTCCGCCGGGCCAGCTTTTCCACCTCGGCAAGGCGGGCGTTGATGGCCGCCACGTCGTTGTCGTTGTCGAGGAAGACGTTGCGCTCCAGGAAAGGCACGCCCATGCGGCGCGCCAGGACACGGCCCAAGGTGGCGCCGGTGGTCCTGGAATCCAGGAACATGAGGCCCCGGGACTTGATTTCCTCCATCACCACCGTCATGGCGGCGGCATCGGCCGTGAACTTGCTGCCCATGTGGTTGTTGACCCCGACATAGGAGCCGAAGCGATCGAGGTTCCAGCGCAGCCGGCGCTTCAGTTCGGCGGGCTTCATGCCGATCAGGAGCACATTGGGGCCGGGGTCCACGTGCTTGCTCCCCGGTTCCATGGGGATATGCAGCATCAGTTCGTGGCCGGCGGTCCGCGCCGCCGCCGTCTGGCGATCGAGGCCGCCGGCGTAGGCGAGGAACGAAAGGGTGAGCGGCCCCTTGAGTCCGATCACCCGGGCCGAGCGCTCCCTGTCCACGCCCATGTCGTCGATGACCAGCGCGATGACGGGGCGTGCGCCCGCGTCCGGGGCCGCCACGGCATGGCGCCGCCAGGGCGGCAGGGGCAGCTCGGGTGACGCCAAGGGCTCCGGCCGAGAGGGCACGGGCGATGCGGGCTCGACGGCGGCCACGGGCGGCGGAGTAGGTTTCGCTTCCTCGGGGGCCGGCGCCTCCTCGGGCACGAAGATTTCCTGGGGCAGGGCTTCCTCGTAGGGGCGAGGGGATTGCGTCCCTTCATCGGGAAAGATCGGGGCATCCGGCGTCGTGATCAGCGACGGCGGCGGCGGCCGGGTCTTGTACCAGGGCTTCGCGGGGACCGTGGCGTCGGTGGTTTCCTTGGGCCCGGGCTGGGCCGGCTCCTTCAACAAGGTGGCCACCCCGAATCCGCCCAGGAGGGCGACAACGGTCAAGGCGACGAACAGGAACTGGCGCCGTGGATCGGGCCTGATCCAGGTTTTTCCCGGCGCCTTGGGCCGCCCGCCTTTCATCGCTGATGCCATCTTCGACCTTGACCGCAGACTATGATATTCTAGTCTTTTCCATGTTGCTTTTGTTTTGCAACCGTTGTCACGTCCTGGAATTGTTCCCCGGGCGGGCCGTTGGGAACGGGCTGGGAATTTCCCCTGGGCCTAGGGTCAAGAAACCTTTTCATGGTGAATGAGCGTCAACCATCGCATCAGCGTCCAGTCAAGCCGTGCCGCTACGGTGGGGGCTGGCTAGAGCGAATTCCATTCAGATGGAATCGCCCTGGATTCTGCCTTTGGCCGCTCTCGGCCCGCGCCGGCTTATCGCATGTTTCCACTTACCTGAAAAATGCTTTCGCCGTCTTCGCCGTCGCCCTCATGATGGCCGGCGCCGCCATGGCGCAAGGGGGGATGTCGAAAGCCACCGAGCGCCTGTTCGACGCGGTGTTCAACAACGACATGGCCGCCGTGAAAGCCAGCATTCCGGCGGGCGCCGACCTGGTTGCCATCAACAGTTGGGGCCAGACGCCGGCGGATCTGGCCGTGGACCTGGGCTATTTCGATATCGTCCACTTCCTCACCTCCCTGCGCCAGTTCGAGAAGAGGGAAAAGCAGGAAACGCCGCTCCCCACCGCGAGCCGTTTCCCAGGCCCCCAATTCACGCCGCCGTCCGCCGGGGAGCCCATGAGCCCCTTGCCGCCCGCCCCCGCCCAGGTCCTGGAGCCGGCCCCGGCCCCGCTGCCCGGCGGCGCCTTCGATCCGTCCATCGCTTCCCAGGGGTCCGTTCTTCCCCTTATCGGCGACATTCGCGGGCCCGAAGGGACGGCCGTGCCGGAGGCCTTGACCCCCCGCCCCCCCATCGCCCGCCCCCTCGCCACTTCCCGCTGCCGGGGTCGCGGCCAGGCCAGGGATCAAAGGCGTTCCCACGGCGGCGCCAAAGCCTACCCAACCTCCTTCCCCCGCCCGGCCGGTTGCCGCCGTCCAGCCGGCCGCGCCCGCTTCACCCGGCGAGCCCATGGCCGCCGCTCCCGCGCAGGAAGAGTCCGGGTTCATCTCCAACCTCTGGGGACAGCTTGCGGATGCCTTCGCGGACGAGCCCGAGGAAGTCGCCGAGGCCCCCGGGCCGGCCGACCTCCCTTCAGTCGCCGAACCGGCCGCCGCCGCCCCCGTGGATGAAGAGCC
>JADFTO010000266.1 GCA_022560215.1 Pseudomonadota bacterium
GTCTGGATGGGGCCGCTCCCGGGTCGATAGCAGACCTTTCGCGCGTCACTGCTCGCATTTGTGTCCATCATCCAAAGCCGTCCCTCACCCGCCGCGCCCGCGTCCGTAGGCGAGCAGCAGCGGGCCTAACAGCACCACGGCGCCGATGAAGGCGAACGAGGCGCCCCATGATGCGACGCTGGCGCCGCCGCCCGTCAGGTCCAGGGCGACGCCGAAGGCCAGCGGCCCGGCGAAGGAGCCCATGAACCCGATGCATGAATGGACCGCCATGGTGGCGCCCCGGTAGCCCTCGGGCGCGGCCATGATGACGCCCGTGGTGATGGTGCCCGAATCGGCGGTGATGGCGGTCCCGTAGGCGAACACCAGGACCACGATCAGCCAGAACGGCCACGACGCCGCGAAGCCGATGACGGCGGCGAACACAGCCGAGATTAACATGACCCAGGTGATGAACCGGTGGCGGCCGATCCTTTCGGCCACCTCGTTGCCGATGACGCTGGCGGGCATGCCGACCAGGCTGACGGCGGCGGCGATCGCCGTGGCGTTCCACCCCGCCCCGCCGTCCGGCTGCAATCCTTGGGCGAAGACCAGGTAGGCGACGATCCACGACCTCATGGCGAAGAGCTCGAAATTGTGGATGGTATAGGCGAACACGTATCCCATGGCGGGCCGGCAGCGGAGCACGGGACGGAAATCGAGCAGCGAGGTTTCCGGCGCCGCGTGGGGTTTCGGGTCCTTCCGGGGCAGGGCCAGGGAGATCAGGGCGACGGCCAGCCCCGGGCCGAGGGCGGACAGGCCGAAGGCCCAGCGCCAGTCCAGCCCCGCCGCCACCTCGCCGGCCAGAACGTACGACAGCGCCACGCCGATGCTGAAGCTCGAGGTGTAGTAGGGAATGTGCCGCCGGTGCCCTTCCAAATGATCGCTGAGCAGCTTCAGGCCGGGCATGTAGGTCCCGGCCAGGCCGATGCCGGCCGCCGTCCTCAGCCCCAGGGCCGACCAGAAGCCCTCGGCCATGAGCGCGAAGAGGAGGCTGGCCGCGCCGCTTAACGCCATGCACAGGAAATAGACGCGCCTGGCCGGCACCCTGTCGGTGAGGCTGCTCAACACCGGCACCGCGCCCAGGTAGCCGGCGAAGAACATGCCGTTGATCCAGCCGGCGTCGGTGTTGCTCAGGCCCCATTCGCCGATGAAGCCGGGCAGCAGGGCCGGGAAGGTGGCGAACCCCGCCATGCCCAGGATCTGGGCCAGGCAGAGCGTGACGGTGAGCGCGACGGGGGAGGTGGCCCGGTTCATGGGCATATCTTATGTCAGATCTTATGTCAGAAAATTGTTTCCGGGCGGGATGGCGGCGAAGGAAGGGCGCGCCCCTCACATGTGGATGGTGCGGCCGCCAACGGCCAGGGCCGCTTCCCTGACCGCCTCGCCCATGGCCGGGTGGGCGTGGCTGGTGCGCGCGATGTCCTCGGCCGAGGCCCCGAGTTCTATGGCGAGCACGGCCTCCATGATCAGGTCCCCGGCCAGCGCCCCGACGATGTGGACGCCGAGCACCCGGTCGGTCTTGGCGTCGGCCAGGATCTTGACCAGGCCGTCGGAATCGGCGTTGCAGCGGGCGCGGGAGTTGGCGGCGAAGGGGAACTTGCCCACCCGGTAGTCGACGCCGGCCTCCTTCAGCTGTTCCTCGGTCTTGCCCAGGCCGGCCACCTCGGGCCAGGTGTAGACGACGCCCGGGATGGCGTCGTAGTTCACGTGCCCGGACTCCCCGGCGAGGATTTCGGCCACGGCAATGCCCTCGTCCTCGGCCTTGTGGGCGAGCATGGCGCCGCCGATCACGTCGCCGATGGCGAAGACGCCGGCGACGTTGGTCTGGAACTCCCCGTCCACCTTGACGAAGCCGTGGTTGTCGATCTCCACCCCCGCGGCCTCTAGCCCCAGGCCCTCGGTGAAGGGCCGCCTGCCGATGGATACCAGGACCACGTCCGCCTTCAGCTTCTCCGCCTTGCCGGCCTTCACCGGCTCCACCGCGAGGGTGACGCCCCCCTTGCCCGCCTTGGCCCCGGTGACCTTGCTCGAGAGCTTGAAGTCCAGTCCCTGCTTGGCGAGGATGCGCTGGGTCTGCTTGGTCACTTCCCTGTCCATGCCGGGAAGGATGTGGTCGAGGAACTCGATCACGGTGACCCTTGATCCCAGGCGCCGCCAGACGGAGCCCAGCTCCAGGCCGATGGCCCCGGCGCCGACCACGATCAGGTGCTTGGGCACACCCTTCAGCTCCAGGGCGCCGGTGGAGGTGACGATCCGCTTCTCGTCGATCTCGACTCCGGGCAGGGGCGTCGAATCCGAGCCCGTGGCAATGAGGATGTTTTCCGTCTTCAAGACCCGTTTCTTCCCCTTGGCCGGGGTGACGGTGACGGTGTCCGGCGCGGTGATGGCGCCCGAGCCCATGACGTAATCGATCTTGTTCTTCTTGAGCAGGAACTCGATGCCCTTGGTCAGCTCGGCCACCACCGCGTCCTTGCGCCCCAACATGGTCTTCAGGTCCAGCTCCAGCTTCCCGGTCTTGACGCCGTGGGCGGCCAGCCCGTGGGCCGCCTGCTCGAAGTGGTGGGACGATTGGAGCAGGGCCTTGGACGGGATGCAGCCGACGTTCAGGCAGGTGCCGCCAAGCGCCCCGCGTTTGTCGACGCAGGCCGCCTTGAGCCCCAGCTGGGCCGCCCGGATGGCCGCCACGTAGCCGCCGGGGCCGCCGCCGATGACGACCAGATCGTAAGGGTCACTCATGGGTTGTCTCCCAAACGGGGTATCAGGTATCGAGCATGATGCGGCTCGGGTCCTCGATGCATTCCTTGACGCGGACCAGGAAGGAGACCGCCTCGCGCCCGTCCACGATGCGGTGGTCGTAGCTGAGCGCCAGGTACATCATGGGCCTGACCTCTATGGCGCCGTCGGGCATGGCCATGGGGCGGGGCTGGATCTTGTGCATGCCGAGGATCCCCGACTGGGGAATGTTGAGGATGGGCGTGGACAGCAGCGAGCCGAATACGCCGCCGTTGGTGATGGTGAAGGTGCCGCCCTGCATCTCCTCGATGGTGAGCTTGCCGTCCCGCGCGCGGAGGCCGAAATCCCTGATGGCGCCCTCGATTTCGGCGAAGCTCTTGGCGTCGCAGTCGCGCACCACCGGCACCACCAGGCCCTGGGGCGAGCCGACGGCGATGCCGATGTCGTAGTGGTTCTTGTAGACGATGTCGTCGCCGTCGATCTCGGCGTTGACGGCCGGGAACTCGCGCAAGGCCACCACGGACGCCTTGACGAACAGCGAC
>JADFTO010000267.1 GCA_022560215.1 Pseudomonadota bacterium
CGTTGAGCTTGTTAAACCGCCCTTTGGCAAGCGCGACCGCGCGCCGGCGCTTATGCCTGAGAGCCTGCGTGGCGCATGAACGCCCAGCGGTCCTTACTTCAAGGGCCGCTGGTATGAGTCCGGACAAAAAAAGCCGGGAACCAAATGGTTCCCGGCAAGTTTAACAGGGAGGCTTCACGTTGGGAGACCCGAAATTGGGGGGACGGGTCTCCCGACCCGGACTAGCGCCCGGGCCATGAGGGTGATGTCGCGGCAATGTTGCAACGCAACATCACTAAACCGGTATATAGGATAAAGGCACGAAAAAATCTAGGGGAACCAGCCCTCAGAGGTATGCTTATAATGCATGCCTCCTATGCGGAAACCACCCTCAGAGCTGTTCCCGATTTATTGGAATCGGCTTTCAGGCAATTTCGGCTCTTGGGCGGCTAGAGCATTTTCAACTTACGTGGAAATGCTCTAAAGCCTGTCTTCGGCGATCTTTCTCAACAGGAAATCCCTGAAGACGGCGATTCGCTTGGAGTCCCGCAAGGCTTCCGGATAGACGAAATAGGCATCGTAGGTGGGCCCGCGCAGTTCGGGCAGGACCTCCATCAGATTCGGCGCGTGGCGGCTCAGGTAATCGGGGATCGCCCCGATGCCGAGACCGCTTCTCACCACCCTGTAGATGCCGTAGATGTTGTTCACCTTCAAGATGGCGCGCCGCGGCTTCCCGGGCGTGGCCCCGGCCCTGAGAAGCCAGTCGAGATCGTCTACGGGAGGCCTGGCGTCCTCGCCGTAGACGACGATCCGGTGTTTGTCCAGGTCCGCCGGGCTCAGGGGCATGCCGTGTTTCTTGATGTATTCTGACGACGCGAACACGTGGAATTGCAAGGTCATGAGGCGGCGCTGGACCAGATCGGGCTGGGTCGGCGGCGTCATGCGGACGGCCACGTCGGCCTCGCCCATGGAAAGGTCCAGGTCCGAATCGTTGAGCACCATGGAAACGTCGATGTCGGGGTACAGGCTCAGGAACTCAGCCATGTGCGAGGTCAGCCACACCGAACCGAAGGCGATGGTGGTGGTGATCCGGAGCGGTCCCTTCGGGCTTTTCTTGCTTTCCCTGATCTGCGCCTCGGTCATGGCCAGCTTGGCGTAGATCTCGTGCACCGAGCGGTAGAGCCTTTCCCCCTGCTCGGTCAGGACCAGGCCCCTGGCGTGGCGGTGAAAGAGGGGAACGTCGAGGGAGCCCTCGAGGCCGCTGATCTGGCGGCTGACCGCCGACTGGCTGAGGTTGAGAGCCTCGCCCGCGTGGGTGAAGCTGCCCGTCTCGGCGACCACGTGGAAGACCCTGAGCTTGTCCCAATCCATATCCGCCCCCTCTCTCTCAAGGGTTCATCCGGAGTCCCCGAGTTCGGCCAGGTAGCGTTCCGCCTCGATGGCGCCCATGCAGCCCGTGCCGGCGGCGGTAACCGCCTGGCGGAAGATCTTGTCCTGGACGTCCCCGGCGGCGAAGACGCCGGGGACGCTGGTGGCGGTGCTGTCGGGCACCGTCACGATATAGCCGTCACCGTCCAGTTCCAATTTGCCTTCGAAAATGCCTGTGTTGGGAGTGTGGCCAATGGCGATGAAGACGCCGGCCACCGCGATCTCCCCGGTTTCGCCGGTCTTGACGTTCCTGATCCGGGCGGCGCCGACGGCGGGCGGGCTGTCCGAGCCGACGACCTCTTCCAGGACGCTGTCCCAGATCACCCGGATTTTGGGGTTGGCGAAAAGCCGGTCCTGCATGATGCGGTCGGCGCGCAGCTGGTCGCGCCGGTGAATCAGGGTCACGGCAGAGGCGTGGTTGGTCAGGAACAGGGCCTCTTCCACGGCCGTGTTGCCGCCGCCGATGACGGCCACCTCCTTGCCGCGGAAGAAGAACCCGTCGCAGGTGGCGCAGGCCGAAACGCCGAAACCCATGAACTTTTGCTCGCTTTCAAGGCCGAGCCAGCGGGCGCTGGCCCCGGTGCAGACGATCAGGGCGTCGGCGCCGTAAGTGTCGCCCGAATCCCCGGTGGCGGCGAAGGGCCGGCGGCCGAGATCGACCTCGATGATGCTGTCGTCGACGAGGACGGCGCCCACGTTCTCCGCCTGTTTCATCATCTGCTCCATGAGCCACGGCCCCTGCACCGGATCGGCGAAGCCGGGGTAGTTTTCCACGTCCGTGGTGATAGTCAGTTGTCCGCCCGCCTGCAACCCCTTGACGAGCACGGGCTCGAGTCCGGCGCGGGCGGCATAGACGGCGGCGGTGTAGCCGGCCGCCCCCGATCCGATGATCATAACCCTGGCATGGCGATGCGTCGGCATAGGTCTTCCGTGGAAATGTCGAGGGAGGACTGGATGCCTAACATAGGCAGCGCGCTCCCGGGGGGCAAGCGGCGGGCGCCTTTCGCCGAAGAGCAAATCCGGATGGATCGCTGAAGCGATCCATCGATCCGCTGCCCTGACTTATCGAAATAAAGCGGCTCGGCGCCTTTGACCGGTGCCTCAGAAGTGGTTCCGATCAAACGCGATCCGCCTAGAGACCATGGTCCGCGGCGCTGGCGGCCCGCCGCCGCCGCAGGGATGGCCGGCTTGGCTTGCGGGAGACCCTGTTGTAATATAATTTCGCCAAGGGAGGCGTTCTTGCAGAAAAATAACCCGCACCGGGTCAAGCTCGATCGCATCGACCGTCATATTCTCCATGACCTGCAAGCCGACGGGCGCATCACCAACGTGGAACTGGCCCGCCGCGCCGGTATTTCGGCGCCGCCCTGCCTGCGCCGCGTGCGCGCCCTGAAAGAGGCCGGCTTCATCCGGGGCTATCACGCCGATCTCGAGTCCAGGGCGCTCGGCTTCAATGTCACCGTCTTCGCCCAGGTGGGCCTGAGCAGCCAGGCGGAACTGGACCTGGAGGCCTTCGAGGAAACGGTCCGGGAATGGCCCGAGGTGCGCGAATGCTACATGCTGGCGGGCGAGACGGATTTCCTGCTCAAGGTGGTGGCCGAGGACTGGGAGGCCTATCAGACCTTTCTCACCACCCGGCTGACCACCGCGCCCAACGTCAACCACGTCAAGTCGGCGCTTTCCATCCGCATCTCAAAGTGCGAGCCGGGGGTCCCCATCGAGTCGGGAGACGGCCCCGAAGAATGACACGGCCCGGCCGCGGACGTCCCGCGAGGGGGGCCAGCGATTGATTGCGCGCCCATGGCCCGGTGCCCCCTCTCCTTAGAGCGGTTCAGGATTGATAGGAATCAATTTGATGGGAGCAGATCGGTTCATTCGGGCAGGCGCGGCGCGCCCAGCGATGCCGCAGCA
>JADFTO010000268.1 GCA_022560215.1 Pseudomonadota bacterium
TCCTCGCCACCTTCACCATGACCGAGGGCGACATCGCCGACATCCTGGCCTACGCCCGCTCGATCGAGGGGAAATAAGCGGCCCGAGCGGAGCCCTCCCTTCCCGCCAAAAAAAAGACCCGGCAAGGACACGGTTTCCCGGAGGCCCTGAACGGGCGTATCATGGGCGCCGGGTTTGTCGTCTTTGCGGGAGGTTTCTGATGACCCCGCGATCCCTGGCCCTGGCGCTCGCCGCCATGGTTTTGGTGGCCCAAGATGAGTGCCCTTGAGACCGCGGCCGAGGCAGCCGGGCCTTCGGCGGATGATGCTCCCGCCCTTGCGGTCTCCGGTGTCGGCCATAGTTTCGGCGCCTTGCGTGCCCTCGACGACGTGGCCTTCGCCGTTCACCCTGGCGAGTTCGCCGTTCTCCTCGGCCTCAACGGCGCCGGCAAGACGACCTTGTTTTCCCTGATCACTCGGCTTTACCACAGCCGGAGCGGATCGGTCCGCATCTTCGGCCTGGACATCCGCATGAAACCTTCCCAGGCCCTGGCCCGGATCGGCGTCGTGTTCCAACAGCCGTCGATCGACCTGGATCTCACGGTTTCGCAGAACCTGCACTACCACGCGGCCCTTCACGGCATGAGCCGGCGCTTGGCGGCGGACAGGATGGTGACCGAACTCGGCCGCCTGGAAATGCTGGAACGGGCCCATGACAAGGTGCGAAATTTGAGCGGCGGCCAGCGCCGCCGGGTCGAGTTTGCGCGGGCGCTGATGCACCGGCCCGGCTTGCTTCTGCTGGACGAGCCCACGGTGGGTCTGGATATCGATGGACGCAGGACGATTATCGACCACGTGCGGCGCCTCTGCGACGAAGACGGAATGGCGGTCTTGTGGGCGACGCATCTCATCGACGAGGTCGGCGACCTGGACCGCGTGATCGTGCTTCACGAGGGCCGAGTACTGGCCTTCGGAAGCACCGGCGAGGTCATTCGGAATGCCGGAGCGTCAACGATCGTCGAGGCCTTCACAGACTTGCCCGGAAAGGGCGATACGTGACCTGGGTCCATTACCTGAGGTGCCTTCGGGGCATCATCATCCGTGAATCCCGGCGCTTCCTTCATCAGCGGGAACGCTTCATCGCCGCCCTGGTGCGGCCCTTGGTGTGGTTGTTGATTTTCGCGGTCGGATTCCGTTCGGTGTTGGGCGTGTCCATCGTTCCGCCCTACGAGACCTATATTCCCTACGAGGTCTACATCACGCCCGGTCTCATCGCCATGATCCAGCTTTTCAACGGCATGCAAAGCTCTCTCTCCTTGGTCTATGACCGCGAGATGGGTTCCATGAAGACCCTGCTGGTGAGCCCCCTGCCGCGCTGGTACCTGCTCTCGTGCAAGCTGCTGGCCGGGGTGGCGGTGTCGATCCTGCAGGTCTATGCGTTCTTGGTCTTCGCCGCGTTCTTCGACATCGTCGCGCCGCTTGCAGGCTATCTATACATACTGCCGGCCTTGGTCCTGTCCGGGCTGATGTTGGGCTCGCTCGGCATGCTGCTGTCATCGGCGATCAAGCAACTGGAGAACTTCGCCGGCGTGATGAATTTCGTCATCTTCCCCATGTTTTTCGCCTCTTCGACCCTCTATCCCCTGTGGAAGGTCAAGGAGTCGAGTCTGATTCTTTATTACATCTGCACCTACAACCCGTTTACCCATGCCGTGGAGATGATCCGTTTCGCGCTCTACGGCCAGCTCAACGCCTACTCGATCGTCTACGTCCTGGTTTTCCTCGCCCTGTTCCTCGGCCTCGCCATTTACGGCTACGACCCTTCGCGGGGCTTCGTCGCCCGCAAGGGCGGGCCCGCCGCCTGAGGCCGAGTCCATGAAGGCAATTGTTGGAAAATTCTGGTTCCCTTGATGTGCGCCGCGGTCATCGTTAATCCGCATTCGGCGGCAGGGATCCGAAATGGCCATGGGCTCGGCGCCCGGTTGTTGGTGAACATCAAATGGTCTACCCTCCCGTCGAGGCGCCTCTCCGCCGGCCGGTCAGGTTGAAAGTCCCGAGCCATGGGCAAGAAAGAGAAAACCTACACCGACTCCGAAGTCGAGGAGCGCCTGCGGAGAGAGCTTCCCGGGTGGCATTTGGAGAAGGGGTGTATACGCCGCGAATACAAGACATACGGCTGGAAAGGCACGCTGATGGTCATCAACGCGGTTGGCCATCTGGCCGAGGCCGCCTGGCATCATCCGGACATTGCCGCCTCGTACGCCTGGGTCGAGGTCCGGCTCATGACCCACGATGCCGGGGGCATAACCGACAAGGATTTCGAACTGGCCGGGAAGATCGAGGAGACCGTGAACTGGCGGCCCGGTGAAGAGGGCGGCGCCCTCGAAGGCACGCCCGCCGATCAACGCTTCGCTTATATCAAGTACGACTGAATAATTTTCCGAAACCGCCGCCACAGTTGATACACTCCGACGGCGCCTTAGCATTTTTACCGGCTCTGGCCGGGGGATTGCGCTATTCTCGCCGCGCCAGGATTTCGAAAAGGACTGCCCGTTGACCCGAATTCTCGCTGAACGGACGTCGGCCCCTGAAGGGGCCCAAGACAGGAGAGCCCTCAGCCGGGTGTTCATCAGCGATATGGTCCTCGAGTGCTCTATCGGCATTCATTCCCACGAGCACGACAAACCCCAGCGGGTCAGGATCAATGTGGATCTTTGGATAGAGGAGAACCCGACGCCGATTGACGACGACATCGTCAACGTCGTCTCCTACGAAGACATCGTATCGGGGATCGAGTCCTACCTCGGCAAGGGGCACATCAATCTCATCGAGACCGCGGCTGAGCGCATCGCCGAACTCTGCCTGGCGGACCGCCGCGTGGTCAAAGTCCGCGTTCGGTTCGAAAAGCTCGATGTCTTCTCGAATGTCGCCAGCGCCGGCGTGGAAATCGAATGCGGCCGCGGCGAGGCGTCACCGGCAGGCACCTTCCAGGTCGTCCCGGCGCCTTAGCTCCTGATCCGCCGGGCGCGCCGGGGCGGCGCTTTCCCTGTCCCAGTCCTGCGGCAGGGTATTGTCGGTGGCTATCATCGGGGGAATCTTTGCCTGGCGCAGCGACCATCACCTGGCGGTGTTCGGCGTTGGGGCCGAGGCCGAAGGCGTGGCCTTCATCAAGGCTTTCAAAGATGTGTTTACAATTGGCGCGTCGCTGGGCCTGCTGGCGGCGTTGGTGTTCTTGGCCGGAGGTTGGCGCCGGCCGGCGGTGGGTAGACAACATCCCCAACCCGCCGGCGCCAGCGAGGCCGGTCTGGATTGACGCAGATAGTAAACTGCGATT
>JADFTO010000269.1 GCA_022560215.1 Pseudomonadota bacterium
GACGACCTGCTGGCCGAGGCCAAGGCCGGCGCCGCCAAGGGCCAGCGCACCCTGGTCACCACCCTGACCAAGCGCATGGCCGAGGACTTGTGCGAGTACCTGCACGATCACGGGGTGCGGGTGCGCTACATGCATTCCGACATCGACACCCTGGAGCGCATCGAGATCATCCGCGACCTGCGCCTCGGCGTCTTCGACGTGCTGGTCGGCATCAACCTGCTGCGCGAGGGCCTGGACATCCCCGAATGCTCCCTGGTCGCCATCCTGGATGCCGACAAGGAAGGTTTTTTGCGCTCCAGGACGTCCCTGATCCAGACCATCGGCCGCGCCTCGCGCCACGTGGAGGGCCGGGTGATCCTGTATGCCGACACCATCACGGACTCGCTCGACTACGCGCTCACCGAGACCAACCGCCGGCGCGACCGCCAGCGGGCCTACAACGAGGCCCACGGCATCACGCCCGAAAGCGTGCGCGCGGCCATTTCCGACGTGCTGGGGTCGGTCTACGAGCAGGACTACGTGACGGTGGACACGGGGGTTTCCGGCGATGTCCACCTGGTCGGCCACAACCTCAGGGCCCACCTGGCGGAATTGAACAAGCGCATGCTGGCGGCGGCGGCCGAACTGGAATTCGAGGAAGCGGCCCGGCTGCGCGACGAAATCCGCCGCCTGGAGGCAGCCGAACTCGGCCTGGACCGGGCCGGCGCCGCGCCCGCCGCCGCCGCCCGCGCCGGCTGGGGCCGAGGGAGGAAAAAAGGGAAGGGGAAAGGACGGCGGCGGTAGGGGGGCGCGAACTCCCGGCCGCCGCCCTACCAGATGCGCTCGACGCCGTAGCCGTCCAGCGCCTCGTCGGCGCTGACAAGGGCCATGTCCTCGGCCAGCGCCTGGGCCACCAGCAGGCGGTCGAAGGGGTCCTTGTGGCCGGGGAGGTCGGGGAGATCGTAAACGGCCAAGGCGTGAGTCAGCTGTACCGGCAGGACGCCAAAATCGTTCGCCGCGATCTGCTCACGCAGGAAAGAGGCCAGGTCGCCCGGCATCTGGAAGCGGCCCAACTTGGCCTTGATGACGATCTCCCACGCGTTGACCACGCTGACGAAGGTGTCGGTATGTGGGCCGTCGATGGCATCCCTGGCTGCCGCGCTCAGTCGTTCGTGCTGATTGATCCACCAGAGGAAGGCGTGGGTGTCGAGCAATACCTTCATTCATAGAAGGCCTTGAGCATGTCGTCCGGCAGCGGATCGTCGAAATCATCGCTCATGGTGAACATGCCGCGCGCGCTTCCCGGTTGGCGCTGTTTCTTGGGCGCCTCCACCGGCACCAGCCTGACCATCGGCTTGCCCGCCTTGGCGACGACGATGTCCTCGCCCAGGCGCGCCATCTCGATGAGCTTGGAGAAGTGGGTCTTGGCCTCGTGGATGTTGTAGGTGCGGGTCATGGCCTCGTTTCCTAGAGCGGATTCCATTCAAATGGAATCCGCTCTCGATTCTGCCTTTGGCCGCTCTCGGCCTGCGCGGGCTTATCGCATGTTTCCACTGACGTGGAAAATGCTCTGGCCGGGACCCATTATGGACTAAGTCATGGACTAAGTCCAGTCGTGTCCCCCCCTCACGGGGCGAGGGCGGGCCAGAGGCCGGCCAGGCCCCCGTAGGCGAAGCCGGCGGCGAGCGCTCCGGCGGTGCCGAGGCCGACATAGAGGACGAAGACGGGCGCCCGGACCAGGGCGGCGACGGCGACGGCGGCGGGAATGCTGGTTACCGCGCCGGCCACCATGAAGGCCAGCGCCGCCCCCGGCGTCATGCCCAGGTCCATCAGGCCCGAGACCGTGGGAATGGCGGCGTAGCCGTTGAGATAGGCCGGCACGCCGACGAGGACGGCGGCCGGAACCGCCCACCGGCTTCCGCCGCCGACCCAGGCGCCGACGGCCCCGGCGGGCAGGTAGGCCACCATCAGGCTCTCCAGCACGAAGGCCAGCGTCAGCCACTTGGCGAGGAACCAGCCGGTGGCCCGCGCCTCGGCGGCGAATTCGGCCATCCGGGCGGAGTCCCGCCAGAAGGCCCAGAGCACCCGTTCCGATCTCAAATCGCCGCCGCAACCGCCGGCGGGCGCATCCTTGAGCAGGCTTGCCAAGTCCCGGCGGCCGAAGACGGCGAGGGTGGCGAAGCCGCCCAGCGCTCCCATGGCGATGGCCGCCAGGGCCTTGGCCGTGGCGAAGGGCAGGCCGAACACGGCCGCCGTCAGGATGAACATCTCCGGGTCCATGATGGGCGATGAGATCCAGAACGCCATCACCGGGGCCAGGGGCACGCCCGCCCTGAGGAGCGCCGCGATCAGCGGAATGACGCCGCACGAGCAGAACGGCGAAAGCGCCCCGAAAAGCGCCGCCGCGACGATGGCGCGGGTGCTCCCGGCGGCGAAGACGCGGCCGATCTGCTTGTCCAGTCCGGCGGCCTTGATGACGGCGGCCAGCAGCACGGAAGCGAGCAGGAACGGCGATATGGCCACGAGCGCCTCGGCCGTGAATTGCAAGGACGCGATGGCTTGCCCGGGCGTAACCACGGCCAGGGCCGCGATCAGGGCGAAGGCGGCGACCACCACCCGGTCGGCGGCCATGCCCCTCAGCCAGTGCCCGAGGGCGAGGGTTGTCATACCGGGGCCTCCATGATCGACCTCAGGCGCCGGCCTGGCCGGCCTCGGCCCGCTCATCGGCGCAACATTCATCGGCGAGGAAGGCCATCAGCGCCTCCATGGTCCCGTAGACGGCGCGGCAACGCTGGCTGCGTCCCTCGCGGGTGTGGGTGATCAGCCCCGCCCACGCCAGGCGGGCCACATGGTGCGAGAGGGTGGACTGGGGAATCCCCAGCCGGGCCCGGATGTCGCCGAAGGAGAGGCCGCCGGGCCCCGCCCTGACGAGCTGGCGGTAGACGCCGAGCCGGGTGGCGCTGCCCAGTTCGGCCAGGCACCTGGCCGCCCGTTCCTCGTCCATGTGACCGCTGTCCATGGGCGCCATGGTGTCCGCTGCCGCCGCTTGTGTCAACGAATAATCTGGATTATTCGATTAATTATCCGAGGCAAGATCCGGGCGAAAATTACCGGAACGGCGGAGAAGGAGGGCGGGTTCATGTGATACCAAAGGGCGTTGAGTTTGACTCATCGCCCTTTGGCAAGCGCGACCGCGCGCCGGCGCTTATGCCTGAGAGCCTGCGTGGCGCATGAACGCCCAGCGGTCCCTTAAGGGCCGCTGGTATGCGCCTCATCGGGAACACGGCTTTAAGGGCAAGACCGCTAGATTCAATAAGTTAG
>JADFTO010000068.1 GCA_022560215.1 Pseudomonadota bacterium
GTCTCGCCCAGAACGAAAAACTGCGCGCCAGGCAGGATGCGCAAAAGCGGCAAATCATGAAATTCGTCGATCGTTTCCGCTACAAGGCGACCAAGGCGAAGCAGGCGCAATCGCGCTTGAAAATGCTGGAACGGATGGAACCGATCCCCGAACACCGCGAGGGAGGCACGGTCGCCTTCACCTTTCCCGTGCCGAAACCGGCGCTGGCCTCGCCCCTTTTTACGGCGGAGGATGTTTCGGTCGGCTACGACGGCATGGCGGTGATCGAAAACCTGTCGCTGCGGTTGGACGACGACGACCGCATCGCCTTGATCGGGGCCAACGGCAACGGCAAGTCCACTTTGATAAAGCTGATGGCCGGGCGGCTCGCACCCATGGCGGGGAAGGTTGCCAAGTCGGGCAAGCTGCGTGTCGGTTATTTCGCCCAGCATCAGGCCGACGAACTGGACCTGGCCGCGACGCCCCTGATCGCGATGACGCGCAAACGCCGGCGCGAAACCGTAACCCAGGTGCGTACGCAGTTGGGCCGCTTCGGTTTCGGCCAGGAAAGGGCTGAAACCAAAATCGGCGATCTTTCCGGGGGTGAGAAGGCGCGCCTGTTGTTCGCGTTGATGAGCGCCGAGGCGCCGCACATCCTGCTGCTGGACGAACCGACCAATCATCTCGACGTCGATTCCCGCCAATCGCTCGTGCAGGCGATCAATGCGTTCAAGGGCGCGGTCATCATCGTCAGCCACGACCCCCACCTGATCGCCCTCACCGCCGACCGTTTCTGGCTGGTCGCCGACGGCGCCGTGACGCCGTTCGACGGCGACATGGACGACTACCGCGCCCTATTGGCAGGCCGTGGCGGAAACGGCGCAAGGGCCGCGACCGGGGTGACGGGAAACGGCAAAAAAGAACGCCGCCGCGAGGCCGCCGAACGGCGCCAAGCGGTTGCCAATCAGAAACGCGAACTGGCGAGTGCCGAAGCCGAGGTCGATAAGCTGGAAGCGAGAAGGGAAGATATTACCCGCGCCATCGCGACCCCGGCGCTCTATCGGGATCGGGGCGGCGGCGCCAAGCTGATCGTCCTGCAAAAGGAGTTGGGACAGGTGAAAAAGGACCTGAGCGCGGCGGAGGAACGCTGGGCCGAGGCCCAGGAAAACTGGGACGCGGCCCACCCATGAAACCGTCCCCGCCATTCGGCGCCGCTTATGCAAGGGGCTCCGTTGAATTAGCAGGAGAGGGATGAGTCCATGTATATCCCCAGCGCCTTCCGCGAAGACGAGACGGACGTGTTGCTGGCGGCCATGCGCGACATCGGTACTGCCGCCGTCGTCAGCGATGGGCCGGACGGGCTCCTCGCCAGCCACGTGCCGGTCGAGTTGGACCCGGAACCGGCGCCCTTGGGCGCCATCCGCTGCCATTTCGCCCTGCCCAATTCCCAGGCCCTCGCACTAGCGGAAGGCCGGGAACTGCTGTTCATCTTTCAGGGGCCCCAGGGCTACGTTTCCCCATCCTGGTACCCGACGAAGCGGCGGACGGGGAAGGTGGTGCCGACCTTGAACTACGTCGCCGTTCACGCCTACGGAAGGGTGTCCTCCTTCCTGGATGGCGACGGACTGAGGGCGCATCTGGCGGCGCTCACCGGGCGCTTCGAGAGCTCGAACGATCCGCCGTGGAAGATCGACGACGCGCCCGCCGAGTACATCGACGCGATGTGCCGGGCCATTACCGGCATCCAGGTCCCGCTCACCCGCATCGAGGGCAAATGGAAACTGTCCCAGAACAGGGATAAGGGCGACAGGCGGGGTGTCGTCAAGGGCCTGAGGGAGCAAGGCGACGCCGCCAGCCTGGCGTTGGCGGACCTGGTCGAAGACGCCATCGACGATGAAGGGGATTGATGGCCCCCGGCCCGGCCCTTTTCAGTGGTCCTTGCGGCGGATGATGTAGCCGCCATCGCCCATCCCCTCGAAGAACGTGCCGATCTCCACGTGCTGGACGGGTTCGCCCGTCTCGTCGGGCTCCAGGTTGCGTTCCGCCACGTAGGTGTTGAGGTCCTGCCCGTGCACGAGGACGTGATACCAGGGCTGGTCCCTGGGCGGCCGGGAGCGGGCCACGCTTGCGTACCATTCCTCGGTGCCCTGGAAGCCGGGGTCCACGTCGACGATGACGCCCCGGTATTCGAACAGCTTGTGGTGAATCAGCTGGCCGGGTCGAAATTTGGCGGTGGACGTGGTCATGGCGGTCCCGGCGCATGATTGGAAAAGGCGACAGGGGACTCAATGGTAACCGATTCCTGCCCGATGAGTCCGCAGACCTTTTCACGGACCATTTCACGGGCCTTTTCACGGACCATTTCACGGACCATTTCACGGACGAGAATTTTGTGTCACTTTAGCCGATCTTGGGCAACTGTTGCTCTCGGATCATAACTTAGGCGTATTCCCACCATGTCAACGAACTCTCGCAACGGCGGCCAAATGATCGTCGATTCCCTTTTGGCGCACGGCGCGGACAGGGTCTTCTGCGTGCCCGGCGAAAGCCACCTGGAGGTCCTGGACGCGCTCCACGGCGTCCCTGACAAGATCGGCGTCGTCACCTGCCGCCACGAGCACGGCGCCGCCAACATGGCCGAGGCCCACGCCAAGCTCACCGGCAGGCCGGGCATCTGCCTGGTGACCAGGGGGCCGGGGGCCTGCAACGCCAGCATCGGCGTCCATACGGCATTCCAGGATTCGACCCCGATGATCCTGCTCATCGGACAAGTGAGCCGCCCCCATCTCGGGCGCGAGGCCTTCCAGGAAGTTGACTACCGCCAGATGTTCGCGCCCTTGGCCAAATGGGTGGACCAGATCGAGGAGCCCGGCCAGGCGCCGGACCTCATGGCCCGCGCCTTCCAGACGGCGCTGTCCGACCGGCCGGGCCCGGTGGTGCTGTCGCTGCCCGTGGACATGCTGGGCGAGGTCGGCGACGCCAACCCTGTGCCCCCCCGGGAGGTGCGGCGCGCCGCGCCCGGCCCCGGCGACATGGAACGGCTGCGCGGCCTCCTGGCCGAGGCCCAAAGGCCGGTGATGATGATCGGCGGCGGCGGCTGGGACGACGACGCCCGGGCCGGCATCGCCGCCTTCGCCGAGGCGGCCGGCCTGCCCACCTGCTGTTCCTTCCGCCGCCACGACCTGATGGACAACACTGATGCCTATTTCGTCGGCGAGATGGGCACCATTCCCAACCCGTCGCTCATCGCCAGGATCAAGGAGTCCGACCTGTTCATCGTGGTGGGGGCGCGCCTGGGCGAGCTGACCACCCAAGGCTACACCCTGATCGACGCCCCCGAGCCCCAACAGAAGCTGGTTCACGTTCACGCGGACGAGAACGAACTGGGGCGCGTCTTCCGGCCCACCCTGGCCATCCATTCGGGCATGGCCCAGTTCACCGCCGCCGCGGCGGCGGTTAGCGTGAACGGGGACCGGTGGCGCGATTGGGCGGTGAACGCCCGCCGGGATTTCGAGAAGGACACGGCGCCCGGCTCCTACGATGGGGAGCTGGACATGGGCCGGGTGATGGGGCTGCTCAACGAAAGGCTCGACAAAGACGCCATCGTCAGCGTGGACGGCGGCGCCTTCAGCACCTGGCCCCAGCGCTTCCTCGACTACGGCGGCGGCCGGCGGCTTCTGGGGCCGACCAGCGGGGCCATGGGCTACGCCGTGCCGGCGGCGGTGGCGGCCCAGATCACGGAGCCGGACCGCATGGCCGTGGCCTTCGTCGGCGACGGCGCCTTCGGCATGACCGGCCAGGAGATCGCGACCGCCGTGCTCTACGGGGCGCGGCCCCTGGTCCTGGTCGGCAATAACCGCATGTACGGCACCATCCGCATCCACCAGGAGCGCCATCACTCAGGAAGGGTGATCGGCACGGACCTGGGCGAGCTTGATTTCGCGGCCCTCGCCCGCGCCTATGGCGCCCATGGCGAAACCGTGGACAAGACGGACGACTTCGAGCCGGCCCTCGAGCGCGCCATGGCGTCGGGCAAGGCGGCGCTCATCGAGCTCAGGGTGGACCCCGACCTGATCAACACACGCACCACGCTCACCGCCATCCGCCGATCGGCGGCGGGGAAGGCCTGAATGCCCGTTGTCTGGGCCCTGGTGGACGACCGCGCCGGCCACAGGAGCCAATGCCTGGGCGTGGCCGAGGCCTTGGGCCTCGAATTCGAGGCCCGGCGGCTGGAATACAGGGCGCGGGCGGGACTGCCCAACGTCCTCCTGGGGGCCACGCTCGGCGGCCTGACCAGCGCCAGCCGCAGGACCCTGGCGCCTCCCTGGCCCGACCTGGTGATCGCAGCGGGCCGGCGCACCGCGCCCGTGGCCCGGGCCATCAAGAAGGCCAGCGGCGGCGCGGCCAAGCTGGTGCAGCTCATGTTCCCGGGCAACGTCGGGGCGGACGAGTTCGACCTTATCGCGGCGCCCAGCCACGACAAGCTGCCCAGGCGGCGCAACCTGTACAGGGCCATCGGCGCCCCTCACTGGATCACGCGGGCGCGGCTCGACGACGCGGCCGGGGAATGGCGCGAGCACTTCCAGGACCTGCCCCGCCCCAGGATCGCGCTGCTGGTCGGCGGCAGCACCCGGCGGCGGACCTTCACCGAGGCCCTGGCCCGTGACCTGGCCGGAATCGTCTCGGCCATGGCGGCGGACTCGGGCGGCTCCCTTCTGGTTTCCACCAGCCGCCGCTCGGCCGGCGCCGCCGAAACCCTGATTTCGGCCCTTCGGGACCCCAAGTACGTCTATCGCTGGGACGACGAGGGCGACAATCCCTATTTCGGATTTCTGGCGCTGGCCGACGCTTTCGTGGTCACAGGCGATTCCGTCTCCATGTGCTCCGAGGCCTGCTACGTGACCCGGCCCGTCTACATCTACGCCCCCGGGGAATTGTGCGTGCCCAAGCACGCCCGGCTGCACCAGGACCTCTACGACGGGGGCTACGCCCGCCCCTTGTCCGGGAGCCTGGAAAAGTGGAGCCACCGGTCCCTGGACACCGCGGGCCTTATCGCCGCCGAGATCAGGAAGCGCCTGGGAATCTAACCTGGGAATCTAAAGTGTCCAACCGCACCATTTTCCTGGACGAGAGGACCTACGATTACCTGCTCGAGGTCTCGCTCGACGAGCCGGGCCTCCTGCGCCGATTGCGCGACGAAACGGCGGAGCTTCCCCAGCACAACATGCAGATCGGCCCCGAACAGGGGCAGTTCATGGCCCTGTTGGTCCGCCTCATGGGCGCAAAAAAGGCCCTCGAGATCGGCACCTTCACCGGATACAGCAGCCTATGCATCGCCCGGGCCCTTCCCCCCGGCGGACGTCTCGTCACCTGCGAGGTGAACGCCGAATGGGCGGACGTGGCGCGGGCGTACTGGGCGGAGGCGGGCCTGGAGGAGCGCATCGAGCTCCACCTGGCGCCGGCCCGCGATACCCTGGACGCCCTCATCGACGGGGGCGGGGCCGGCACCTTCGACTTCGCCTTCATCGACGCCGACAAGGCCGGATACGACGCCTACTACGAAAGGGCCCTCACCCTGGTCCGGCCCGGCGGGCTGATCTGCGTCGACAACGTGCTGTGGTCGGGCGCCGTCGCCGACGCGAGCGTCAAGGACGAGGACACCCGCGCCCTGCGCGCACTCAACCGCAAGATTCACCGTGACCGGCGGGTCGACATCAGCCTGGTTCCCATCGGGGATGGTCTAACCCTAGCCCGCAAGAAAGACACATAACTAATTGTTATTTAAGAAATGTCTTTCCAGGAGAGAGACTTTCCACGAGATGAGCTAGGGCTGCTGGGAGACGAACGTCCGGCGCGGCCCGAAATCCCCGATGGGGCTGGTGTAGTCGGCGATTCCCGTGCCCTCCGTCCAGTGGAAGATGGAGCAGGCCGGCGGCTCCAGCACGAAGCTGGACGCAGCCCCCTGGTTCAAGTCCAAGGACATCTGGAAGACGATGCTCGCCGACGTCGAGGCGATGGTGCCGCCCCAGCGCACGTGGATGTCCCGGTGCAGGTGGCCCGCGAGCAGCCGCTCGACCGAGGGGTGGCGGCGGACCACGGCTTCCAACGCGGCGGCCCCGGCGAAGGCGTGCTTGTCCATGAAGCCGAGGCCGGTGACGAAAGGCGGGTGGTGCATGACGATAACGGTGGGCCGGCCGGGCTCTTCGGCCAGGCGGTCCTCCAGCCACGCCAGGCGGCGGGGACACATCTCGCCGCCGACCGAGCCGGGAATGACGGTGTCGAGCGCGATGAAGCGCAAGGGACGGTCCTCGATGGTGTAGTGGAGGAACTCTCCGTCCCGGGGCAGGTATCCGAGATCCCCGAAGGTGCCCAGCATCATGTCCCGGTCGTCGTGGTTGCCGGGGATCGCGTAGACCGGCATCTCGAGTTCGTCGAGCAGTTCCCTCAAGACCCGGTAGGCCCGTTCGTCGGGCTCGTACACCAGGTCGCCGGTGGCGAGCACCAGGTCGGGCCGGGGATCGAAGCCGTTCAGGTGGCGGACGGCGGCCTTAAGGGTGGCGACCGAATCCAGCTCGTCCTTGAACAGTTGGCCGTCGCTTTTCAGGTGAAAGTCTGTAATCTGGGCGAAGATCATGCCGGTGTCCCCAAGCTAACTTAGGGATGTTTAACCGGGAAACGAGGAAATTCCATGCCGAATTTTGCCGCCAACCTGTCGATGATGTTCACCGAGGTGGATTTCATGGACCGATTCGAGTTGGCGGCGAACGCCGGTTTCAAGGGGGTGGAGTTCCTGTTCCCCTACGGCCAACCGGCGGCGGATATCAAGGAACGGCTGGACGGAGCGGGCCTTGTCCAGGTGCTTTTCAACGCCCCCGCGGGCGACTGGGACGCGGGCGAGCGCGGCCTCACCGCCCTGCCGGGCAGGGAAGCCGAGTTCCGCGACGGCGTGGCCAGGGCGGCCGAGTACGCGCTGGCGCTCGGCTGTCCGCAGGTCCACCTCATGGCGGGCGTGGCGAAGGAAGGGGTGCGCGGGTACATGGATGCCTACCTGGAGAACCTGGAATTCGCGGCGGAAACCTTGTCCGGCCATGGAATTCTGGCCCTTATCGAGCCCATCAACAACACCGACATGCCCGGCTATTTCCTCAACCTGGCGGCCCAGGCCCGGGTGGTGATCAAGGAGATCGGCCACGACAACCTGTTCATGCAACTCGACGTCTACCACGCCAAGATCATGGGCGAGGACCCGGTCAGGGTCTTCCAGGAGAACCTGGACCTGATCCGCCACATTCAGGTCGCGGGCGTGCCGGAGCGCCACGAGCCCGACCAAGGGGACGTGGACTATCCGTCCCTGTTCGCCCTCATGGACCGGTCGGGCTACTCGGGCTGGATCGGGTGCGAGTACCGGCCCCGCGCGGGCACGGTGGAAGGCCTGGGCTGGGCCGGGGCCTACGGCATCGGATAGTGTTCCCCGGGCGCCGCCGGCGCTCCCTCCGTCACGGCCCGGGGAGCTCGGCCAGGGCCAATTCCAGGCTTTTCACCAGTTCGGCCATGAAGGCAAAGTCCAGGGTCTCCATCCTGTCCCCGGGCCCATGGTAGTGGGGGTTCCGGAAGTAGGCGGTGTCCGTCACCATCAGGGCGGGCCAGCCCTCGTCCCAGAAGGACGCATGATCGCTGAGCCGGGTGTCGGGCAGGACCCAGCCGTTGAAGGGTACGAACAGGGATTCCACGGGCAGGTCGGGGTTGGCGCGGAAGCCCTTGAGCACGGCCCGGCCCAGGGGGCGCGAGCGCCAGTTGCCGACGATGCCGATGAAGTTCCCCTGGCGCGGATAGCCGGCCCAGTGGAGGGGCAGCGGATAGTCCTGCCGGGGGGACGTGTAACCCACCATCTCGAGCACCAAGGCGCCCAGCACCCGGTGCCCCGCGCGCTTGGCGCGGCGGACGAAAACGCGGCTTCCCTGGTAGCCGGTGGTGTGGGCGGGGGGCTCCTCCAGGGTGAAGGCGACCAGGCGCACCGGCACCGGCGGCGGCGACCGGCCCAGCCGCGCCGCCAGTTCCAGGAGCACGGCGACGGCGCTGGCGTTGTCGTCGGCGCCGGGTGTGCCGGGCACCGTGTCGTAGTGGGCCCCGATGACGTAATAGGCCGACGGCTGGCCCGGGGGCTCGGCGATGATGTTGGCGACGTCGAGCCCATGGTAGTCGTAAACCTGGTCCGTGACCCGGAATCCCGAGTCCTCGAAGGCGGCGCGGACGTAATCCGCCGCCCGCGCCAGCTTTTCCGGCCTGAGCGGGTTGCGCTCGCCGATTTCCACGCTCAACGCCGCCACGTGACGGCGCAGGTTCCCTTCCACGTCGGTCATGGCCATTCCCGTTCCCCCAAGCCATGGTAACGCAATCCCGAGAGCCGCCAAGAAGATCAGCCGGCCATGGAGCAACCCGGGTGTTCCCCGGGGGCGTTTCCAGGCGGCTATCCCGGCGCCCCGGGACTGGAAACCCCGCCATCCAGGCTTTCCGGGGCATTCGCCCGTCCGGTGACGAGGTCTGTCAGGGGTCATGTCCTTGACTATTTACGGCTGATGTCCTTTCAAACTCGATGCCCCAGCGTTCGCGCCTCGACCCCATCGTAAAAAAAGGCGACACCGCGTGCGATCCTCCGCCACGGTGACTCCCTTCCTCGGCGGAGTCTGACGCCCCGCTTGTCTTAACGTCTAATTCCCGAACAGTTTCTTCAGCGGGCTCAGGATGCTTGGCAATTTTTCCTCGGCCGGTTTTTCCTCGGTCGGTTGTTGTTGCGCTGGCTGTTTCTGTTGGGTGCCCGGCAGGCTCGGCAGCACCTTCAGTATTTTGTCCAAGATGCCGCCGGAACTGCCGCTCGTGCCGGTGATCGTCGAGAGGCCGGGTACCGGCAGGGCGACTCCCAGGCCCTTACCGATGTCGAGGACGCTCTTCGGCATGTTGGCGAGCCTAGAGGGGTCGGTCGCAGCCGCGGTGAACACCGACTTCCAATCGACGCCGTAGGACGGGTCGTCCCACGACCCGGTGATCGTGACCGGGATCGGCAGGCCCGCGAGCCCGGTGTCGCCGCCCTGGCCCTTCAGCGAGGCGACCAGCTTGGCCTCGATCTTGTAGTCGACGGTGCGCGGCGGCATCGACACGGTGCCGGCGCCGAACAAGCGGACCAGCGGCGCCAGGATCTTGAAGTCGCGGTTGTCGAGCACCCCATTGGTGATGGTGAAGCTGCCCGAGAGTTCGGCGAAATCGGTCTTCTGGGCGCTCGAATCGCCGAAGCCGAGGCTGCCGGCACCGCGCAGGGTCTTGGCGATATTGATGCCATGGATGGCGCCTTCCTTGAACGAGAAGCTGCCTTTGCCGTTCAGAGCCGAGACCAGCTGCTTCACGTTGGCGCCCTTGGACCGGCCGCTCGCCTGGAGGGCGGTGGCGCCGCTGAGCCGGTCGGTGCCGGCGAAGGTCTTCAGGATTGGTCGTGCCTGCACACCGGCGACGTTGACTTGGTAGTCGACCGCCGCCGCCGCGGCCGAGCCGTCGATCGTGGCGTTGAAGTCGACGGTACCCTTGGCGAGATGCAGATTTGCGACCGTGACCTTTAAGACACCTTTCGCCAGGCTCGCGGTGGCCGTGCCGTTTTCGATATCGAGATCGCCGTAACGTACCTTGCCGATCTTCAGCCTGACCTGTCCTTCCGCCATGCGCAGCGCCGAGAGATCGATCGGGTCCTCGCTCCACCCTGCGGGCTTCGAGCCTTTCGCCGGCTGTGCGGATTTTTTCGCCGCTTTCTTCTCGTCCTTCTGCTCCGGCAGATAGGCGTTCAGGTCGGCCTCGATAATTTCGACATTGGCGTCGAAGCGCTTGACCGCCGCCGACCAGTCGACGCTCGCCGTCATCGTCGCTTTCAGCGCCTTGCCGTCGATCACGGCCTTCTCGAGCGAGGCCTTCGACCCGTCGGCCGCCAGGGTGGCGCTGACCTTGAGCGGCCCCGGGTCGGGCTGGTCTTTCGGCAGCGGCGAGCCGACCCACGCCAGCAACTTGCCGACCGAGGGCACGTCGAGCGCGAACTTGCCGCCGAGCCCCGGCACCGGTTGCGCCTGGACCGTTCCCACGTAGTTCAGCTTTAGTCGCTTGGAATCGACCGCCAGCTCGACCTTGAACTTGTTGCCCGACAGGACCTTGGGCAGCGGGTCGAGCAGGGCCGAAACCGCGACCGGCTCCTTGTTGTAGACGAGATTCGCCTTCACGCTCGGGCTCGCCGCAACGCCCGGAAGGTCGACCGCGAGATCGAGCTTGGTCAACGCGCCCGGCGCGTCCTTCACGTCGATCCCGCCGAGCGACAGCTTGGCGCTGGCGACCAGGCTTTGCACCAGGGCGCGCGGGTTCTTGCCTTGCCCCTTGGCGGTCAGGTGCGCGGTCGCGATGCCGGCGACCTTGGCCTCGCCGCCCCGGGCGGCGCGGGCGAGCGCACCGACATCGACCTTCACGACATCGAGCTTGGCGTCGATGCCGAGTGCCGAGCCCGAGCCGTCCACCTTCACCTTGCCGCTGACGTTGCCGCCGTAAAGGCGAAGTTCCCGCAAGGCGGCGTCCAGCACACCGCCCTTGAGGGTCACCGCGAAAACGATCCGGCCGAGCCTGAAGCCCCGCGCCTTCACCCCGCCGATAGCGATATTGATCTCCGCCTCGGTCCCCTTGAGCCCCGAGAGGTCGAAGGGCTCGTCGGGGATCGCCGCCATAAGATCACCCGCGGGCCTTTTCATCGCCGCCGGCGCCGCGGCGGCCGCCGACTCGGCTGTTTTCGGCGGCGGCGGCAGATAGCGGTCGAGGTCGAGCACGCCGGCCTCGAGGTCGAAGGTCGCGCGCTTGACCTTGCCCGAGCCGTCGAAGCTGCCGGTCGCCTTGACCGACAGCGCCGTGCCCTTGATCGTCGCCTGCTCGATCGTCATCTTCGCGCCTTCGCCCTTGAACACCGCATGGACGTTTAACGGTCCGGGATCCCTCTGGCCCTTGCCGAGCGGCCGCCCCAGCCACGCCGCCATCTTGCCGACCGAGGGGATCGAGAGATCGAAGGTGCCGTCGAGTGCCGGAATCGGTTTTTGCCGCACGCCGCCGACGTAGCTCAGCTTGACATGGGTCGCCTGGATCGCGGTATCGAGCGTGGCGCGGCTGCCGCCGAGCAATCCGCCTGGCGAGTTCAGCGAAACCTTCAGTGTTACCGGATCGCCGTTCAAGGTCAGGCTGCCGGTCAAGGTGAACGGGGCCGAAAGTTCCGCCAATGCCACCTTCACGTTGATCGCCTTGGCGACCACCTTCTGGCCGGTCCGCGCGTCGGTGTAAGTGACCAGCCCGTCCTCGAGGCGCACGTCGCCGAGCTTGAGACCCGAGACCGGCAGGCCGCCGTCCCCCGCTTTCTCCGCCGCCTTCGCTTTCGCCGGGGCTGCGGCCTTGCCCCGGCACGCCCAGTTGGGCCGCCC
>JADFTO010000069.1 GCA_022560215.1 Pseudomonadota bacterium
GCCAGCCTGGACGAGATCATAGGCTTCCCCGAGGTGGAGGGCGCCTATGGGGGCCCGGCCCTGTTCGTCGCGGGCGAGCTGTCGAGATACATCCGAGCGGACCACATGGAGACCATCAAGCGGCTTTTCCCCAACGTGCGGACGGCCACCATCCCCGATGCCGGACATTGGGTCCACGCCGACCGGCCGGGACCCTTCATCGAGACGGTCCGGGATTTCCTGGAAAGGGAGTGCAAGAGCCCCCTCGGCGCGTGCCCGGCATGGAGAGCTGACATCCAATCCCCGGGTTAGAGAACATTCATTGGCTGATGCGGTTCAGCAGAGGTGATCCAAAAACCAGTGATTTACGTACCGTATTGGGTCTAACGTCTCGGGCAGTCAAACGCGACAACGTACGGCACGTGCATGAAGATCGCCCACTCGGATGGAGAGCGGGCCGCTGCTACTGGCCTGAGAGCTATCCCAAAGAGCATTTGGGCGTTGGGCTTCGTCAGCCTGTTTATGGATACCTCCTCGGAGCTGATCCATAGCCTGCTCCCGGTATTCTTGGTTTCCGTGCTCGGAGCCAGCGCCCTATCCGTGGGTTTCATCGAGGGGGTAGCCGAAGCAACGGCTGCCATCACCAAAGTTTTTTCCGGAACGCTCAGCGACTATTTGGGAAAACGCAAGATGTTGACGGTGATCGGTTATGGCTTGGCCGCCGTCACGAAACCGTTGTTTCCGCTCGCCGGCTCGGTCGCTTTGATTTTCACCGCCCGTCTCATTGACCGTATCGGCAAAGGCATACGGGGCGCTCCCCGTGATGCTCTGATCGGCGACATTGCGCCGTCACATCTGCGGGGTGCCTGTTATGGCCTCAGGCAATCCCTTGACACGGTTGGCGCATTTGCTGGCCCTCTGCTTGCGATAGCGTTCATGGTTTTGTTGGCGAACGACATCCAAGCGGTCTTTTGGATTGCCGTGATCCCCGCGTTCATAAGCGTTGCCATTCTGATATTCGCCGTCAAAGAACCAGAAACGACCCGCTCCGAGGGCGAAACGCGCTCGCCAATCCGGGTCCAGGACCTGCGCCGAATGGGAGCGGCGTACTGGTGGCTGGTGATCGTTGGCGCCGTGTTGGCGATGGCCCGTTTCAGCGAAGCCTTTCTGGTGCTTCGCGCCGAAAACATCGGCCTCTCGATCGCCCTCGTGCCGATGGTGTTTGTGGTCTTGAACGCCGTCTATGCGGCCTCGGCTTATCCGGCCGGCACCCTTTCGGATCGGATGGATCGGCGGTTCATTTTGATGATCGGGTTTGTCGTTCTTATTGTGGCGGATGTCGTTCTTGCTCTGGCGACGGGCATATGGCTGGTCATGGCGGGCGTTGTCCTGTGGGGCCTGCACATGGGGCTGACCCAAGGTCTGCTGGCCGCCATGGTGGCGGATGCGACGCCACCGAAAATTCGCGGCACCGCTTTCGGTATCTTCAACCTGGCGACGGGATTGGCGTTATTGGGCGGGAACTTGATCGCCGGGTTGCTCTGGGACCACTACGGACCGTTCGCTACATTCTTCGTGGGTGCGGGCATCACGGCAGTTGCCCTGGCTGGTTTGGTCGCCTTGCAGGGTAGCGGTCTTCCTGTTCGGAACGAGGATGAGGGATGAAGTAGAAGCCCGATCCCCCCCGGTTGATCACACGGGCGCCGGCGGAAGGTCAAGGGCCGGGTCCCCGACGACCGCCCGGCCGGGGCCGAAGAATTCGTCCCGGCGGCCCTTGCGAAAGGGGACGTTGCGACATATCTCAGTCCCGAGGCGGATGCCTTCCATGGGTCCGCTTCGATACCGCAATCGGGATCCGGCCATGGTGGCGGGTTCCGGGTTCATATCGCTTAATTAGGAGGATATGCCATGCGTGCATACGATTTCTCTCCCCTGTTCCGTTACTCCGTCGGCTTCGACCGCTTGCAGCGTCTCATGGACTCAGCACTCGAGCGGACGGAAGTGAGCTATCCGCCCTACAACATCGAAAGCGTGGACGAAAACGCTTACAGGATCACCGTTGCCGTCGCCGGTTTCGGCGAGGGTGACCTCGACGTCACCGTCGTGGACGACACGCTGACCATCAGCGGCAAGAAGGAAGACGAGGACAAGAGCACGGCTTACCTGCATCGAGGCATCGCCGAGCGGGCCTTCCAGCTGAAGTTCAACCTGGCCGATCACGTCAAGGTCCGGGACGCCGCTCTCGAGAACGGCGTACTCGTCGTCACCCTGGAGCGCGAGGTTCCGGAGGAACTGAAGCCCCGCAAGATCCCCATCGGGACGTCCCTCGCCGGGAAGGTGGGTGAGCTGGCCGAGCTGAAAAAGGCGGCCTGAACAGCCCGCCGAGGATGGGGTGCGCGCCGCAGCGCCGGCGCGCACCTTCTTTTCGTCCTGCTGGTCCTTCGTTCCCGCCGGGTGCCCGCCATGCCCGGTTTCCCCTGCCAAGATCATTGCGGTCCCGAGCCGGAGAACGATATCTTACAGGTGCGGCGACCGTTGCCGTGGACGTGTCCCGAAGCGGCCTTCGGGATGTTCCCGAACGCCCGTCTCCGCGCCTGGACTCTCCGCCGTTTCCCGATACCCTGTTATCTTCGTCCAGGCTGAGGAAGCAAGGCATGAAAGAGTTCGACGCCGAATTCGCCCGCGGTTTGTTCCCGCCCGCGCTCCGGCGCTGGGCTTTCTTCGAGAATGCCGGCGGCAGCTACGTGCCGAATTCCGTGGTCGAGCGCGTCTGCGCCTACATGACCGAGAGCCAGGTCCAGCCGGGGGGCGTCTATCCGGCCTCGGCCCTGGCCGCCCGGCGCATGACCGAGGGCCACGAAGCAATGGCGGCCATGATCGGGGCCGATGCGGACGAGGTCACGGTGGCGGCGTCCACCTCCATCAACGTCTACGTGCTGGCCCATGCCTTGAGGCCCCTGTGGGCGGACGGCGACCGGGTCATCGTCTCGATCCAGAACCACGAAGCCAACTCGGGCCCCTGGCGCCGCCTGGCCGAGACCGGGATCGAGGTGGTGGAATGGCCGGTGGACTCCGACACGGGGGCCCTGTCCGATCTCGAGGCCCTGCTCACCGATCGCACGCGGATTGTCGCCTTCCCCCATGTCTCAAACATTCTCGGGGCCATCAACGACGTCGCCGCCATCACCCGCCTGGTCCACGACGCGGGGGCGCTGGTTTGCGTCGATGGGGTCGCCTTCGCCCCCCACCGGGCCATGGACGTCAAGGCCTGGGACGTGGATTTCTACCTCTTCAGTTTCTACAAGGTGTTCGGCCCCCACATGGGGTGCCTCTACGGCAAGAAGGAGCTCCTGCGCCAGGCCAAGGGGCAGTCCCACTACTTCATCGGCGAGGACGAGACGGCGAGGAAGCTCAATCCGGCGGGTCCCCAGCATGAAATGATCGCCGCCCTGGCCGGCATCGCGGACTATTTCGAGGCCCTGGCCGCCCATCACCTGAGCCAGCCGCCGAACGATTTTCACGAACGCATCAAGGCCGTCATGGAGATTGCCACGGCCCACGAGGAGACCCTGGCCCGGCGCTTCGCCGAATTCGCGGCCTGCAAGCCGGGCCTGCGCCTGATCGGGCCGGAAAGCGGCGAGGCCGCCCTGCGCGCGCCGACGTTTTCCTTCGTCTTCGATGGCGTGCCCTCGGCCGAGGTTCCTCCCCGGCTGCTCGCCGACAGGATCGCTGTCTCCAACGGGCATTTCTACGCCAAGCGCTTGGTGCAGGCCGTCGGCATCGGGGACGCCGACGACGGCGTGGTGCGGGCTTCCATGGCGCACTACAACACCATGGACGAAGTCGAGCGTCTGATCGGCGCCCTTGACCGGATAGTGCCCTAAGGGGTCTTGGGAGCCTCGATTCAAAACACGTTTCGCGCTATCATTCGGGGGCGTGGATCGCGGCCCCGGGGAGGCCGATCCAGGCAAAGATACATTTCTGGATAGAGGGGGGAGGCGATGACCATCCGCCTATCGCTCCTGGGCGCGGTCCTGCTGTTGGCGGCACTCGCCGCCTGCCAGGGCGGCGGGCCGCCGGCCCTCACCCTGGACGAGGCCAAGAAGGCCACCGCCGAGTTCAGCGGCTCCTTCACGCCGCCGCCTCGCACCATCAAGAACATCATGGCCCGGATCGATGAGAGCCGATCGTCCGGGGAGCACTGCGGCCTGGTTCCCCCCCAGACCGACGAGGAAATCCGCAAGATCATGATGGCGTTCCCCGCCCCAAGAAGTGGTGACTGGCGGCGTGTTAAATATGTGGCAAGCCAAGCGTCCGAGCAGTTCTACAACGGCAACTACCGGCGCGGCATAAAACTCATGAAATGGGCCGTTGATGAAGCTCCCGTCGGGGCTAGTTTCACCGCCACCTTTCTGGGGGAACTCGCTTCTTACCAGGCCCATGGCGGGGAATTCGAAGAAGCCGAACATACCCTGGGGCAAGCGATCTCGCTTCAATCGGGCATTAAGAATTGGGGCGGCTATAAAAAAAGCGGCCTGGACTGGCTGAACTTCCATGTCAGCGAAAGCCGGGGCACCCTGGCCGCCGCCAAGGGGCAGTTGGCGCTGGCCGAGGCCTATTACCGCAAGGCCATCGACATCGCCGGGAAAGGGGATGGGGTGATGGTCCGCGATCTCCGCCACGAATTCGCCAAGCTGTCCCTGGCCCGGACGCTGGCCAGCCAGGGCCGGCTGCTGGAAGCCGAAAACATCCTCCGGGAGTTGTTGAAGGACACCCTGCCCAACGTGACGCCGGTGGTCGCCATCGCCATGCTGCGCTACAGCGAGGTGCTCTACGAACAGGGCCGCTACACGGAAGCGGAAACCGTTGCCCGGACCACGGTCAAGATGTTCCGGGGCCTGTGCACGGCGCCCGAGAACATCCAGCTGGCCGAGGCCCGCAATTCCCTGGCCAAGACCCTGGTCGCCCAGGAACGCTGGGGCCACGCCCTTGAACAGTACGACACCATCCGCGCCGCCATGGCCAAGGACATGGATTCCTATGACCGCCTGTTCAGCGGCACCCTATACAAGGGCCTGGCCTTGCTGCGCACCGGGCGCACGGACGAGGCGGCCCGGGACCTGGCCAAGGCGTTGCAGCGCACCGAGGAACGCCTCGGCTCGAAACATTACAGGGCGGCAGAGATTCGCGGCTTCCTCGCCATGGCCCGGCTCCAGGAAGGGGCGTCCGCAGAGGCCCTGGACGCGTTCGCCGCCGCCACCAAAATCCTGCTTACCCGGTCGCGGGAATCGGACGACGAAAGCAACACCTTCAAGGCCCGGGACCAGCGCCTGAACCTGATCCTGGAATCCTACATGGGGCTGCTCGCCGACATCCGGGGCACGGATCTGGAGAAAAAAGCCGGCATCGATGCCATGTCGAAATCTTTCAAGTTGGCCGACACCGCACGCTCCCGCGCCATCCAGCGGGCGCTGGCGGCGAGCGGGTCGCGCGCCGCCCTCAAGGACCCGGCGCTGGCCGACCTGGCGCGCCGCGAGCAGGACACCCAGAAACAGATCACGGCCCTCTACGGCACCCTGGCGGCGGAGTTCACGCGCCCGCCCCAGGAGCGGAACCTGGCCCGGCTCCAGGGCCTGAAGACCACCATCGACCAGCTTCGCGGCGCCCGGGCTGTCCTGATGGAGGAGATCGAGCGCCGCTTCCCCGACTACGCCGAACTCATAAACCCGAAGCCGCTGACCATCGAGGACGCACGGTCTGTATTGCGCCCCGGCGAGGCGCTGATCTCTACCTACGTCGGCAGGGAGCGGACCTTCGTCTGGGCGGTGCCCCATCGTGGCGAGGTCGTTTTTAAGGCCGTTGGCATGGGCCAGGAGGACCTGAGCGACACCGTGGCGCTGTTGCGCGGGGCCTTGGAGCCCAACGCCCGGACCTTGGGAGACATTCCAGAATTTGACGTGGCGGCGGCTTACAAACTCTACGAGCGGCTGCTTGCACCCGTGAAGGCAGGTTGGGGAGACGCAAACAGCCTGCTCATCGTGGCCCACGGGCCCTTGGGCTACCTGCCCATGTCCATCCTGCCCACCGAAAACGTAGCACTCGGCCCGGAGCGCGAGCCCTTGTTCGCCAACTACCGGGACGTGCCCTGGCTGGCCCGCACCCACGCCATCACCATGCTGCCCTCGGTGGCGTCCCTGAAGACGCTCAGAAGCCTGCCGCCGGGGGACGACAAACGCCTGCCCTTCGCCGGCTTCGGCGATCCCTGGTTCAGCACCGAACAGGCGGCAAGCGCGGCCCTGCCCAAGGCCAAGCCGCAACGGGTGGCGGCGCTGGCGTCCCGGGGCATCAGGACCCGGGGGCTGCGCTTGCGCGCCGCGCCCAAGACCACCGAGATGGACAGCGCCGAGCTGGCGCGCCTGCCGCGCCTGCCGGACACGGCGGAAGAGGTCAAGTCCATCGCCATCGCCCTGAACGCCAACCTGACCGAGAGCGTGTTCCTGGGCCGCGAGGCCAACGAGGGCCGGATCAAGAGCATGGACCTGTCCGGCTACAAGGTGCTGGCCTTCGCCACCCACGGCCTGGTGCCGGGCGACCTCGACGGCCTGGTGCAGCCGGCGCTGGCGTTCACCTCGCCCGAGGTCTCGGGCGGCTCCGAAGACGGACTGCTGACCATGGGCGAGATATTGGGGCTCAAGCTCAACGCCGACTGGGTGGTGCTGTCGGCCTGCAACACAGGCTCCGGCCAGGGCGCGGGCGCTGAAGCGGTCTCGGGGCTCGGCCAAGCCTTCTTCTACGCCGGCACGCGGGCGCTCCTGGTCTCCAACTGGCCGGTCGAGACCACCAGCGCCAAGGCCTTGACCACGGACCTGTTCAAACGCCAGGCCGACGACCCGACCCTGACCCGGGCCGAGGCCCTGAGGCAAGCCATGTTGGGGCTCATCGACGGTCCGGGATTCGTTGACGAGGGCAAGGCGGTGTTCTCTTACGCCCATCCGCTCTTCTGGGCCCCCTTCACCCTCATCGGCGACGGCGGCGGCGGGGGCTGAGAGGGGCTTCAGAAGGAGGAGTCCGGGAGTTTCAGGAACTCCCGTTCCTCCGCCGTCGATTCCCGGCCGACGATTCCGTTGCGGTGGGGAAAACGGCCGAAGCGGGCGATAATATCCCGGTGCCGGATGGCGAAGTCCAGCATGTTTCCGAAATCCAGGGCTTCGAACAGGCGGACGGAACGTTCCTGGACGGCCAAATCCTCGCCGTGCTGCCAGGGCATGTAGAGGAAGGCCCTCTCGGCGGGAATGAGGGTCCGGTCGAACCCCCTCTCGATCGCCTTTTCCGAGATCGCCAGCGCCTTGGCGTCCGTCCCGAAGGCCCTTGGCGTATCGCGGAACATGTTTCGCGGGAACTGGTCGAGCAGGATGACCAGGGCGAGACTGCCGCGCGCGTCGTCGGCGAGGCCATCGAGGGCACCGGATTCCGCGCCCTCGAAACCGTCGCGGAAACGGGCGGCGACCTCTTCGTCGAAGGCGGGATCATTCTTCCACCATATCTTTAGGTTTTCACCGTAACTATCTGAATTCTCTTGACCAAACCAGAATTCAAGCACGCGTCCGGTGATGCGCGCGCCCATATTCCCCACCTTATCTCCCCTTATGCTGGGTGTTGGGCCATGTTTTTGGCGGAGGCAGGCTGGCGATCTCCAGGATCAGTTTCTTGAGGATGGCGGCGGCCATCTCCTTGCGGCTTTCGGCGATGGTGACGAAGGCGCCCAGGCCGCCGATGACGTCGTTCCGGTAGTGCTCTTCCAGGGCTTCGCCCCCGGGCCCGGGGAAACCGCCCCCCGGCGACTTGACCACCAGGGCGTTGATGGTGATGCCGTGGGCAAAGGCGAGGGCCTTGACCTCGATCAGGGACCGGCCGCCGATCTGCGGCCCGTCGCCCGAGACGTCGATGATCTTTCTCGTCCCCCGATAGGCGCTGCCGGCGATCAGTTCCGTCGAATAGGCGATCGCCTCGCTGATGGAGTTGAATCCCTCCGCCATGCGGGGGGTGCTGGTCAGTTGGCTGGCGAAGGCGGCGGCGGATTCAGGCCCGTCGATTCTCGTCCAATCGACGATGGTGTGCTGGGAATGGGGCCCGCCCCACTCGATGTAGGCGATGACGATGGCCTGATTAAAACCCCCGCGAATGGCGCCCAAGACCTGGGGATGGGTGATCGCGGCGGCGTAGCCCTCCCGCTGGAAGCGAAGCTCGTTGTCGTCGATGGAGCCGGACCCGTCGGCGGCAAGCACCAGTTCCAGGTCCACCGCCTCGGCCGCGCCGGGGCCCGACGACGGAACGAGGGAGGCCGCAAGCAGAAGCACCAGCGCCAGATTCCTGCCCATGGTTACTTGCGCCGCCAATTGGCCCAGTTGACTTCGTTGTCGCTTTGCATGAGATCATCAGCCATCTCGCGGACCCTGTTCACCATGAGCCGCATGATTCCCCGCATGACCGGGTCCATTTCCTCGATGCGGCGTCGAAATTCTTCGCGCGACATGGCGTTGACCACGGTCGTGTCAACGGCGATGGCGCTTGCCATGTGGGCCCTGCCGTCGAAGAGGGCCATCTCCCCGATGACGTCGCCCGGGCCCCGGGTCGCCAGCAACTGCGGGTTCTTGCTGAGCCGGCCGATTCTGATTTCCACCTTCCCCCTCATGATGACGTAGGCGGCGTTTCCGAATTCCCCCTCCTTGGTGAGAAAGTCGCCTATCTGGAAGGTCAAACGCGTGAACTTGGCGTCATCATCGTCGCTATCATCATCGCTATCATCGTCGCTCATGGCGGCATCCCTTCGTTCCCAAACCTTGCGCCTGGGGATTGGGAGTCCCCTCCCGGGACATACAAATAACATATCCGGCGCCGGCAATCTTCAAGCGCCGCGCTTGAGCGGCCGGAGGCGGGATTCCTTTTGAATGGGAATCGCTCTACAGTGTGGCTAGAGCACTATCGGGCTAGTTGGGATCAATTTGATGGGAGCAAATCGGTTCATCCGGGCAGGCGCGGCACGCCCAGCGATGCGGTGCAGTCTCGCTGCGCGCCGCAACGCACCCGGGGGCTGCCCCACCGGAGGCCGCAGGTCAAATGGTCCCAACTAGCCCGATAGCGCTCTCGGCGGATTGAAGGCATGGTCAGACACCTTTCAGCCCGGGAAATCCTCGCCGTTCTCGCCATCGTCGTGCTGACGGGGGCGGGGAGCGCCCTGCTGCCCCGGGCTTTGCCCATGGTCCAGGCGGCCGAGAACTGGCTCGCGGATTTCCGCTTCGCCAGCCTTTCTGCGCCGGAACCCCAGAACGACCAGATCGTGATCGTCGCCATCACCGAGGATACCCTGGCGACCCTGCCCTACCGCTCGCCCATCGATAGGGAGTTTCTGGCCAAGCTGCTCAGCAGCCTCGAGGCCGCGAAACCCCGGGCCATCGGCCTGGACATCCTTTTCGACCAGCCGACGCAGCCGGCCAAGGACGCGGCCTTGCGCCGGCGCTTGCTGGCCTCGACGGTTCCCATCGTCTTGGCCACGGCGGCAACGAACAGCGACCTCACGGAACGGCAGGCCGCTTACCTGAAGCTCTTCACCGATGGCTTGGACGTGGGCCCCGTCAACCTGGTCAAGGACCGGGCCGACGGCACGGTGCGCTGGATTTTCGCCGGCGAGACGGTGGATGGCCAGTGGAAGCCGGGATTCGTCGGCGCGCTGGCGGGCGCCATCGGCTTGGCCGCGCCGAGGCAGGACCCGCCCCTTGCCTATCGGGGCCGTCCCGGCAAGGGGGAGTCCGCCTTCCGCATATATCCGGCCCATACGGCGGGGTTTTTGCCCAAGAAGTGGTTCGCCGGAAAGATCATCCTCATCGGCGCCGTTCTCCCCCGGGGCGACCGCCACCGGACTCCCTATGCCGCCGTCGAAGGCGCCCGGGCCGGGGCCCTGCCCGGGGTGCTCATTCACGCCCATGCGTTGGCGCAACTGCTCGACGGGCGGGAGCCGCCGAAACTGGGCACCAGCGCCGAGGCGGCCTTGATCCTGCTGCTGGCGGCCGCGGGCATGCTGTTCGCCGCCATCGACATACCCCTTGCCTTGAAGAGCGGAGGATTCCTGATCGCCATCGTGCTCTACTGGGTCGGAGGCTTCGCGCTCTACGGCTACGGCGGCATGATGATCCCGCTGCTGACGCCGAGCTTCGGTTTCGCCGCAAGCTCGGGCGTCGGCATCGCCTATCTCGGCCGGCGCGACAGGAAACAGAAGAAATTCATTCGCCAGGCCTTCTCCCGCTACGTATCTCCCGGCATCGTCGACCAACTGGTGGCGGACCCAACGCAGCTGAACGTCGGCGGCGAAAGGCGGGAACTCACCTACCTGTTTACCGATCTTGCCAATTTCACGTCGCTCACCGAGAAGACGGAGCCGGCGGTGTTGGTGCCGCTGCTCAACGAGTATCTCAGCGAAATGTGCCGGATTTTGTTCAAACACGGCGCCACGATTGATAAAATCGTCGGCGATGCCGTGGTCGGATTTTTCAACGCCCCCGTAGACCAGGAAGACCACCCAGCCAGGGCCGTGGCGGCGGCGCTGGAAATGGACGGATTCGGCCAGGCATTCATCGTAAAGCAGGCCGAACTGGGGCTGAAATTGGGCATCACCCGCATCGGCGTGCACTCGGGCGTTGCCGTGATCGGCAACTTCGGCGGCGAGACCTTCTTCGATTACACGGCCCATGGCGACATGGTGAACACGGCGGCCCGGCTGGAAAGCGTCAACAAACATCTCGGCACCCGGGTTTGCATCAGCGGGGTGACGGCGGCGCGCTGCCCCGGGATGGCGTTCCGTCCCGTCGGCGAGTTGGTGCTCAAGGGAAAAAGCGTGGGCATAGAGGTCTTCGAACCTCTTGCCGACGGCTGGGCGGACAGCCCGGCCGCCGCCGCTTACAGCGATGCCTTCGAGAAAATGCAGCGGCACGATCCCGGCGCTGGCGAAGCGTTCCGGGAGGTGATAAGGATCAATCCGGATGACGGACTGGCGAGGTTTCACCTGGGCCGCCTGGAGGGGGGCGAGACGGGCGCGAAAATCGTCATGGGAGAGAAATGATGCGAATATTCCTTACGGTGCTCGGCGTCATCTTGTTTGCGCTGTCTTCCGCCGCCTGGGCCCAGGACCTGGTGATCGTGAACAGCACCGCGCCTTCGCTCAAGCCCGGACAGATGGTCGAGTCCGACTCCCCCATCGAGGTGCCGGCCGGCGCCAGCGTCACCCTGGTCTCCGAGAGCGGCAAAATCCTCACCCTGAAAGGCCCTCACTCGGGCCCGCCCGGCATGGGCGGCGGGGGAGGGGGCGACGCCAACCTGCTGTCCTCGCTCTCCGGGCTGCTTTCGGCCTCGGGCAAGGAAACGTCCTCGCTCGGCACCATGCGCGCCGTCTCTCCTCCGCTGCCCCCC